>JBCBPQ010000030.1:0-46346 GCA_039820645.1 Cyanobacteria bacterium J06633_8
AAAATTTTGATACTGCTGACTTTGGTTTTTCGCCAGCGCCAACCGGTAGTATTGGTGATACAGTTTATCGGGATAATAATAACAATAACGTCCAAGATGAAGGCGATACGGGGATTCCTGGGGTACAGGTAACCTTAACCAGTCCAGGAGCCGACGGACAATTAGGTACTCCTGACGATACAACTCAAACTACTACTACTAACGAACAAGGTATTTACAACTTCCCCAATTTACCTGGGGGAAATTATCAAGTCACCTCAGCAACACCCGACGGTTTGACTCCCACTCAAACCCAAGCCAATCCCGTAGAATTACAACCAGGACAAAATATCGATACAGTTGACTTTGGTTTTTCCCCAAGTCAGGGAGGTACCATCGGGGACAGAGTTTACCGAGATGATAACGGTGACGGAACTCAAAACGAAGGCGAACCGGGAATTCCTAACGTTGAAGTCACCTTAATTAATCCAGGTCCCGACGGACAATTTGGCACCCCAGACGATACAACCACTACCACAACTACCGATGAAAACGGTACTTATAGTTTTCCCGATATACCTCCGGGTAACTATCAAGTTGTTGTTAATAATCCACCCGATGGTTTAACTCCGACTCAAACGCCACCGCAAACAGTTACCGTACAACCTGGTGAAAATTTTGATACTGCTGACTTTGGTTTTTCGCCAGCGCCAACTGGTAGTATAGGTGATACAGTTTATACAGATGAGAATAACAACAATCAACAAGATGAAGGGGAAACTGGTATTCCTGGGGCTACAGTAACCTTAACTGGTCCAGGAGCCGACGGACAATTAGGTACTCCTGACGATACGACTCAAACTACTACTACCAACGAACAAGGTATTTACAACTTCCCCAATCTTCCTGCGGGTAATTACAGAGTTACTGCAACCAGTCCTAGAGAAGGAGATAACCCTACTCAAACCCAACCCGATACTGTAGAATTACAACCGGGTCAAAATTTAGAAACAGTTGACTTTGGTTTTGCACCGGGAGAATTGGGTCAAGGACAAAGTATTATTGGGGATACGGTTTACAACGATACCAACCGTAACAATCAACAAGATGACGGTGAAACTGGTATTCCTGGAGTCACAGTTACTTTAACTAATCCCGGTGAAGATGGTGAATTTGGTACTCCTGACGATACCACCCAAACCACAACCACCAATGAAAACGGTAATTATAGTTTCCCTAATCTACCTGCCGGAAACTATCGAGTTACTACCACCACCCCAGACGGTTTAACTCCCACTCAAACCCCACCAGATACGGTGAGTGTGGGAGAAAATCAAAATTTAGATACCGTTGATTTCGGTTTCGCACCACAACAAGACGGAACTGGTTCTATCGGAGATACCGTTTACAACGACACCAACAGCAATAACCAACAAGATGATGGTGAAACTGGTATTCCTGGAGTGACGGTTACTTTAACTGGCCCGGGTCCGGATGGTCAGTTGGGTAACGAAGACGATACGACGCAAACCACAACTACTGACAACAACGGTGTGTATGGTTTCACTAACTTACCACCGGCGAATTACAGAGTTACCACCACCACACCTGATGGTTTAACTCCGACTCAAACCCAACCGGATGTAATTAATCTGCAAGGCGGTCAAAATATTGATACCATTGACTTTGGTTTTGCTGGACAACAGCAAGGTCAAGGAACAGTTTCTATTGGTGATACCGTTTACAACGACTTGAATAATAACGGTCAACAAGACGAAGGTGAACCCGGAATACCTGGTGTAGTTGTCAACTATGCAGGAACCGGACCAGACGGTGTATTTGGTGAAAGTCTAACGGATGACGATACCAGTGGTAGAACTAGTACCGATGCAAACGGTAGGTATACCTTCCCCAACTTACCTGCTGAGACTTATCGAATTACTATCAACGACCCATCTCAACAACCAATTCGGGAATTGAGTCAAACCCAAATTCCGAATAATCCAATTACCTTGAATGCAGGTGATAACTTCCTGGATGCTGACTTCGGCTTTACACAACCCACCGGTACAATTGGCGATACAGTTTACCAAGACAACAACAGCGATGGTACTCAGAACCAAGGTGAACCGGGAATTCCTAACGTTGTAGTCACTTTAACTCGTCCTGGTGAAGACGGACAGTTGGATACACCAGATGATACTACCGACACCACTACCACCAACGAAAACGGTAATTATAGTTTCCCCAACGTACCAATAGGTAACTACAGAGTTACGGTAAATAATCCTCCTGAAAATTTAAGTCCGACTCAAACACCACCAAGCAGTATTGCCTTACAACCAGGTCAAAACTTCGATACAGCCGACTTTGGTTTCTCACCGCAACAGGTGGGTACAATTGGTGACTTTGTTTTCTTTGATAATAATGGAAACAGTACTCCCGACGGTGACGAAAGCGGAATTTCTGGAATTACTTTGGTGCTTAGAGACGGTAATGGTAATGAAATTGCTAGAACTACAACAGCTGCCGACGGTTCCTACAACTTTGTAGCCCCTCCAGGAACTTACACAGTTACAGTTGACAATCCTCCTCAAGGTCTTGCTCCCACGCTGACTCAACCCAACCCAGTTACCTTACAAGCCGGTCAAAATATTGATACAGTTGACTTTGGTTTCCAACCACCGCTGAATGGTTCCATTGGGGATACAGTTTTTGCAGACGCAAACGGTAACGGTACCCAAGACCCAGGAGAACCAGGAGTTAGCGGTGTTTTAATTAGATTAGTTCGTCCCGGACAAGATGGTGTTTTCGGTACTTCCGATGACCAAATTGACGAACAACGTACCGACAATACCGAAACCGTTGCTTTCAACGCAAATACACCCGGTCAATACACCTTTAACAATCTTCCACCCGGAAATTATCAAGTACAAATGGTGCTTCCCGATGGTAGTATTCTGACAACGGGTTCCAATCCAATTTCAGTAGATTTACAGCCTAGTCAAAACTTAGATAGTGCTGATTTTGGTATTAGAATGACCGCATTTACAGGTGAGAATCCTGGCTCAATCGGCGATGAAGTATTTAATGACACGGACGGTGATGGCGTAAGAGATGAAGGAGAACCCGGAGTTCCTAACGTTACTGTTACCTTAACTCAGCCCGGTCCCGACGGTCAGCTGGATACCCCCGACGATACCACTCAAACTACAACTACTAACGACCAAGGTAATTACACCTTCGGGGAATTACCACCCGGACCTTATAGAGTTTCGGTAACTCCTCCGGCTAACTTACCAGAAGCAACTAATCCCGGTGGTTCGCAAATAGAAACCAATTTACAACCAGGACAAGATTTAACTAACGTTGACTTTGGTTTACGCGGAGCGGAAGGTGGTTCAATCGGCGATACTGTTTTCAACGATGAAAACGGTGACGAAGTACAAAACTTTACCGACAGCAATAACAACGGGATCAAAGAACCAAACGAAGAAGGTGAAGCAGGAATTCCTGGAGTTCAATTAACTTTGAGAGATTCCCAAGGTAATCAAGTTGGTACCACAACTACTGACAGCAACGGTAATTACACCTTTAACGGTCTACCTTTGGGTAACTATACCGTTGAATCAGCCACACCTAATAACTTGAGTCCAACCACTGAAACGACATTATCTGCTCAATTAACTGAAGAAAATCCCAACACAAACGAAGTTGACTTTGGTTTCCGTGGTTCTGAACCTGGTTCAATCGGCGATACCGTATTTAGAGATGAAAACGGTGACGGAGTACAAAACTTCACCGACAGCAATAACAACGGTATCAAAGAACCAAACGAAGAAGGGGAAGCAGGAATTCCCGGAGTTCAAGTAACCTTGAGAGATGCCCAAGGTAATGAAGTTGGTACCACAACCACCAACGAAAACGGTAATTACACCTTCAACAATTTACCTTTGGGTGACTATACCGTTGAATCAGCGACTCCTGAAGGTGCGTTTAGCCCGACGACTCAAACAACATTACCGGCTCAATTAAGCGCAGAAAATCCCACTAGAAACGAAATTGACTTTGGTTTCCGTCCGGGTGGTTCAATCGGCGATACCGTTTTCGTCGATGCCAACGGTGACGGAATACAAAACTTCACCGACAGCAATAGCAACGGTGTCAAAGAACCCAACGAAGAAGGTGAAGAAGGAATTCCCGGAGTTGAAGTAACTTTGAGAGATGCTCAAGGTAATCAAGTTGCAACAACCACCACCAACGATAACGGTAATTACACCTTCAACGGCTTGCCTTTAGCGAACTACACCGTAGAAGCTGCAAGACCTAGCGACTTCAGTCCAACCACCGATAATCCTCGCTCTGCTGAGTTAACAGAAGAAAATCCCAGCACAAACGAAGTTGACTTTGGTTTCCGTCCAGGACTTTTGGGAGCATCCGCAGAAGGACCAGTAAACTTACGTTTAGTCAAGCGGATTACTGCAATTAACCAACAAAGGTTCACCACTTTTGAAGATGCCGACGGTGAAGATGATAATGAGCTAAATCCGATACGAACTGTTGAAGGTATTTTTCAACAATCCCAAGCAAACCAAACTTTAACCAGCGGTGACATAATTGAATACACCATATACTTCTTAAAAGAAGGAGCAGACGAATTACAAAATGTTAGAGTCTGCGATTTACTTCCAGCAGGTACAACTTTCGTAGACAGCGATATCCAGGTTGAGGGAGTAACAGGTGCAAATTCTCAAATCTTAGGACCTACAGCCCCAATACCTACAGATTTCGCCAATATTTGCCGTGACAATGCTAACAATAACCTTAGAAACGGTACTCCAACCGAGGGTGCTGTACTTGTTAACTTGGGTAATATAGGCACTGGTATACAAACCGGATTCATTCGCTTCCGCGTCCAAGTTAAATAATTTCATTCAAAATAAGTCTTCCTTAACAACTTTTTGGGGTACGGGTTTCCGTGCCCCTTTTTTTGTGCCCCTTTTTTATGGACAGGGGGCAATACTGCTCGGTTAAGACTGAAAGGGTGTTGCTGAGGAGAGTACGGTGCTGAGGGGAGTAAACGGTGCCCTTGGTAACTAACAACTGTTCTCCCCTTCCCCTCGGCTCCCTGTCTCCTCAGCTTGCCTTCACGAATTTCTTCCTTATCCGAGCAGTATTGGGAGTCGTGGCAATACTACTCGGTTAAGAGGAGATCCTCCCTAGCCCTCCTTAAAAAGGAGGGAATAAAAGCCCCCTTTTTTAAGGGGGTTTGGGGGATCTTATGATTTTGCTCAATTCCTTAACCGAGCAGTATTGGGAGAGGGCAGAGGTAAAAACTAAAATTAACTGAGATTTGGTATACTATCGCACGGCGAGGGTGAATTAATTAGTTTCCAAATTTTGAATTAATTTTTCTCAATTACCAGTTAGTTACCTATACCCAATCCCTTATACCCAATCCCCAATTTTTTAATACAAAAAAAATCCGAATGATTAGGTATTATTGTTTTAATTTTCACCTAGATTGAAATTAATTTTTGAATGTTAATGCAAAAAAAGAAATTAATTAGCTTAGTTCTTCTACCAATTGCAGTCATATTGCCTGCTCTTTTTCCTTGGGGTGAAGTAACTGCTCAAAAACAAAAAAAATTGCGTCCGACTTCTTTGTTAAAAGCAAAATGTGTTAAAAGCGGCATCGGTAGCGCTCGTAAGCAAAAACTTGATGTTTCTATTGGTAAAGCGGTTTACAGTAGTAAATTTTATTTAGGTCCTGGTAAAGGTTCGGCCGCTCTAACTTGTAAAATCAAACCAGGCGATCGCCCTCAAAATGTATTTCAAACCTTAGATTTAGGCTTTGGAATGCGCGACAATACCCTAAATAGTCCTAGGGTTCGGGTTCAATTGTACTTAGATGGGAAACCAACTGAAACTGTGACTGTAGGACCGACACAAGTGGCAAATGTATCCGTTGATGTGAACAATGTTAATAATGTTGCAATTGAAGCAACTTGTTCTAGTTCAATTCAATATTGCAGTCGCGTTTACTTTTACGATGCTAATTTACAACGAATTAATCCGACTCCAGTAAATTCTAACCCCATGAATAACAATCGCGAACAGGAGCAGACTTTACCTCCTCTTCCTACTAATTAAGTAGGGGGAGAAGGGGAGATAGGGAGATAGGGAGATAGAGGATTAATGAATTTACAATCGTTAATTTCTAACTTCTAAAAACTGTCCATTCCCAATACCCAATGCCCAATGCCCAATTCCCTACTCCCTACTCCCTATTTCCTTTTTCTACTTCTTCGGCTTCAGCTGGTTTGATTTGAGGTAAACTTTTTTTGGTATTTTCAGCTGCTTGCTGAAATAAAGGTTCAACTTTTTTTCGCCAATAATTAGTATCTGGTAACTTATCGGGATTTTTTTGATATTCTTGAACTTTTTCCCATTTTCCCTCAGAAATAGCCGTGTTCACATCGTTAAAAAAACCTTCGGCTTTGTCCCAATCTTTTTGCCATTGATGTATCATCTCTCGGGCTTCCTTGACATTTTTATTGTTAGGAGCCAGAGTTTCTAAAATAGCGATAGCACCTTCTAAGTCTCCGGATTCGTATTTTTCTTTGGCTTTTTCTACTGCTGGATCATCTTCCCGTGCATTCTCAATTGACCTGCCATTATCTTCGTTTTTAATAATTGGCTTAGGTTCGGGTACCGGAGTTGCAATTAATCCGCTACCGTCAACTGTTTTAACCGCAATACTTTGGTCTCGCAAACAAGTAATCCATTCTTCTTCATTTTTAATTACATTGGAATGCGCCCAAGCGGAATCACCGGGATTAATTTTAAGTTCTACCCAACCTTTTTTTGTTCTTTTACCAGTAACCAAAAACTTAGTATCTTTAGAAACTTTTTGAACAATATTTTTTTTAGTATAAGTACTAGGTTCCGAACGAATATTAGAATTTGCTGCAACTGTAGCCGTACAATTAGCTTGAGCCGTAGCGCCAGTAAAATTATTTGCAAAACTATTTACATTTTCAACGATGGCAGAAGTTGCAAAAGCAGTACCACCAACTAATCCTAATAAAATTAATATTTGTAAAAAATCCGGGCCGCTAGAGCCGCGAGGAATCTCATGTTCGGAAACTGTTTGCTTTGGCTGGCGGGGATGAGAAGGCGCAACAGCAACAGTCACCACCCGAGAATGTTGAGCAGAAGTATTTGATTGAGGACGCAGTTGAGGATACTGCTGCGGTACCAAGTTATGAGAAAATGAACTTAATGCCTCTAATGCTTCAGTTGCATTTTGGTAGCGCTCTTTAAAGTGGTAGCGCACCATCATATTCAAAACTTCTGTCAATTCTCGACTCACGGGTACTAAATTTTCCCAGAGTAATTCTCCCGTTTGCGGGTCTTCTGGTAAATCCATTGGTGCAATCCCTGTAAGAGCCTGAATTGCAATAATCCCCAAAGAATAAATATCGCTATTGTGTCGGGGTCTACCTTGACCTTGTTCCGTAGGCATGTAGCCAGGAGTACCAATAGCTACAGTAGCAGAAGGATGTGGTACACCTTGCAACGAACCCAAACCATAAGAAGTTCGTAGTTGCTTGACAGCACCAAAATCAACTAAAACTAATTTACCGTCACTATAACGGCGAATAATATTATCGGGTTTAATATCGCGATGAATTACACCTTGACTGTGAACAAATTCCAAAACAGAGAGAACAGAAACCAACATCTGAATGACTTGATTTTCATTCCAGCGCTGTTGCGTTTCCAATTCATCAGTTAGAGGATGTCCTTCTATAAATTCTTGTACTAAAAAAAATTCGTGATTTTCGTCAAAATAAGCTAATAATCTGGGTATTTGGTCGTGATTACCCAGTTTTTCTAAAGTTTCGGCTTCACTTTGAAATAAGCGTTTGGCAGTATCAAAGACTTTTGACTCAGTGCTAGTAGGTTTAAGATGCTTAACAACACAAATCGGATTGCCAGGTCTTTTGGTATCCTCAGCAATATAATTTTCACCAAACCCACCCGTTGCGAGAACTTTGATAACTTTATAACGATAGTCTAGTAGTTTGCCTATCATATTCACTCCCCAGTGTTAACACCCAGCAAACGTGGGACGTACTAAATATTTCCATCAATACTGCGACCATATCCGTTATCTTATAAAAAAAGATTCTTATCTTAATCCCAGCATTTTCTCATCTACACATTGTTAATATCGATTTCAACAATTTTGGTTAATAAAGATGCCACCAAAAATAACAAACTCAGTAGCATGGCAGCAGGCAGAACTACTTATGCAGCCAACATTCATTCGGGTTGTCGATAACCTTCGCAAGATACTTGATAATTCTTCCTGGAAAGGTACTTATCATGACGTTTTGAGTTGGGCTGCTGGCACGAGTGAGGAAACTAAAGCGATAGTCACTCAAATGCTGCAAGAACTCGAAACTGCAACACCAGAACAAGCCGTGGAAATAAGAGAAACATTGGCAAAATTGCCAACGCCCCATCCAGGATATCATCTATGCTTGGAGCGTCAAGAGCAACAAGTAAATGTGGATTTGTGGGAGTTATGTTATCAGGTATGTTTTGTTGAATACACCCTCAGTAATGATGCAGTTGATATTGATACTAGTCTACTAGATGAAACTGGTGATGTGGAGTGGAATTTGTTAGATAAGAAAGCAAAACGGGTAGTTGAGGAGATGTTTGCGAGTTTACCGGATTAGGAAATTGGGTATTGGGGCATAATCAATTTTTGGGTTTTGCTTTTGACAGTAAAAATCAACATTGGAAAAAAAGGAGACGCGATTATTGAACCCCAAGGATTATATCGGATGAGAAACGGGGAATTATTATTAAGTCGCAAATGTAATAAAGGTTCGTTCGTAGTTGCGCGGTGACTCGCCAAATATTGTGTGAATTAACCCAGCATATTCCTTCTTTAAAATGCTGCGTTACCGTACTATTTAAATAGTAATTTATAGTTGGCAATTATTAGAAGCGTAACACACCCTACAAGATTAGAAGATTTAAATTCTACCTGACATCTTACCAATCCCCAATCCAAAATCTAAAATCCAAAATTATTATGTCTGAATCAGCTATTCAATTATTAGAAACGGGAGTTGCCGTCTACAATCGCAGCCATTGGGGACGTATCAAGGTTTCAGATGGCGATCGCCTGCGTTTTTTACACAATCAAAGTACGAATGATTTTGAAAGTCTTAAACCGGGGCAGGGATGCGATACGGTTTTTGTAACTTCTACTGCCCGCACTATTGATTTAGCAAGTGCTTATGTTACCGATGATGCTGTATTGCTGCTGGTTTCTCCCAATCGTCGCGAGTATTTGATGCAATGGTTGGATAAATATATATTTTTTGCGGATAAGGTACAGTTAACCGATTTAACCGATAAAACTGTAACTTTTAGTCTTATAGGTTCTCAAAGTGACGCTGTTGTTGAAAAATTAGGTGCTTCGGAAATTATCGGTAAACCATATGGTTCACACATTCAAATTCCCAATTTAAACGACGAGAAAGAAAATATTATTGCTGTTGGTAGCGGTTTAGCAACTCCAGGATATACCTTTATTTTAAATGCCGATTGCAAGGAACAAATTTGGTCTCAAATCATCGAATTTGGTGCGGTAGGAATCAACGATAATGATTGGGAAACGTTACGAATATTACAAGGAAGACCGCAACCAGAAAGCGAATTAACCGATGATTATAATCCTTTAGAAGTCGGTTTATGGCAGACAGTTTCTTTTGAGAAGGGTTGTTATATCGGACAAGAAACTATTGCCAGATTAAATACTTATAAAGGTGTAAAACAGAATTTATGGGGAATTAATCTAAATAGTTTTGTTGAACCGGGAACGGTAATTACAGCAAACGAACAAAAAGTCGGAAAACTGACTAGCTGTACCCAAGACGGCGATAATTATTTTGGGCTAGGTTACATTCGTACAAAAGCTGGTGGAATCGGTTTAAAAATCAAATTAGGAGAAACAGAAGGAGAAGTAGTATCAATTCCATTTGTTTCTCATGAATACCCGCAGCAGTGAGTATAATTCGTAATTCGTAATTCGTAATTCGTAATTAATGCCCCATAAATAAATTTAGGGGCTTCGATAAAAGCCTAAAATGACATCCACGGATAAATCCGGGGGCTTCAAACCATTAATGTTTTCCTGGTGAACAGTGAATAGTTATGAATAGCAAGTAGCAAGTACTAAGTTAACAATTACCAATTACCCATTACCAATTACCAATTACCAATTACCAATTACCAATTACCAATTACCCATTACCAATTACCAATTACCTAAAACGGAATAAAAATAGCTTCCTCCCTATCCCAACCAGCACCTTGACAAAATTCGTCTATCCAAGAAGCGAGTTTTGAGGCTTTTTTCCTAGAAGCTGCTTTAATTTCTTCTGTTTCTTGTTTGTTTGATTCTTTAATTTCTGATTGTTCTTCTGCTTGATTACACATGGTAAGTAAAGACAATACTTCTTCTTCACTTTCTAATTTGGCAATCATGCTTGATTCAGGAAATTCTTGAGGTGGATGTTCTTGAAGTAATTCCGAAAATGCTTGAAATTCTTTTTCTATTGATTCTGACTCTAATCTTGATTGAACTTCCTGGGGGAAAGGAAAACTTTCTATTTTGGTAATAGCTGTTGAACTGGATGAAGTGGGTGCTTTAATTTCTGTGTCTTTGCTGCTATCTGCTTTAAATTTATCAACAAAAACTTCAGCTTGCAGGCTATTACTAGCTACTTGATTTTGATTTACAGACTTATTTAAATCTTCTATTAAGTTTGATTCCTCTTCGGGATTGAAATTAAGACCTAATGCAGCAATAATTTCGTCGGGATTATTATTTAATTCCAGAATAAAAGGAAAAAATTCGTCAAGTTTTGGTTCTAAAACCGATAAAGTAGCTAAAATAAAGCCGCTATAAGGGCGACGATAGCCGTCATAAGTTCCCCAAATTCGCATTTTTGCTAGCCAGGGACGATTTTGATGGTAATATTTCACCCATTTTATTTTCAGAGATTTACGTAACTGCTGGATATTCATTTCTACATATAGACTTTTATAAGCCAGTCATTAAGTTTTAACCTGGTGATGAAATCGGTGGTAAAGCATTTTTTCGACTCTTTTACCACCCAAAAAATGTTGTTCAATCACATGAAGAACTTGCCATGGGCGAACGTTACTATACCAAACCATTTCTGGCAATATTAGTACCATCGGGCCATTACCACATTGTCCCAGACAACTGCTACTTATTACCGTCACTTCCGAAACAGGATTTTCTTCAAAAGCTGCTAATACTTCTACAGCACCTTGTTTTTTGCAGGTACGGTTTTGGCAAACTCGGACGCATTTCATATTTTTGGGTAATGGGTAATTGGTAATGGGTAATTGGTAATTGGTAATTGGTAATGGATATTTATCATCAATTGGTTATAAGTATAAAATATTATATTTCTAACTCCTAACTCCTAATTCCTAACTCCTAATTTCTAACTCCTAACTAACTTCTAACCCTTTTGATTTTAACCATTCGGGGTTAAATATTCGCGATTGATAACGAGAGCCGCTATCACATAATATAGTGGCAATTGTATGTCCCGGACCCATTTGTTTGGCAAGGGCGATCGCTGCTCCAACATTGATGCCTGTCGAACCACCCATTAATAAACCTTCTTTTCGCAACAGTTGGTAAACTACTCGTAATGCTTCTTTGTCGTCAACTTGAATAGCATCATCAATAGGTACGTTTTCCATATTGGCTGTAATTCTACTGTTGCCAATCCCTTCAGTTATGGAATTACCGGACATTTTTATTTCGCCAGTTTTAATATAGCTGTATAGTCCGCTACCCATTGGATCTGCAACAACGCATTTAATATTAGGATTTTTCTCTTTGAGAAACATTGAAGCACCTGCAAAGGTTCCACCAGTACCGGTTGCAGCTACCCAACCATCAACTTTACCATCTGTTTGCGTCCAAATTTCCGAGCCAGTGGTTTCGTAATGAGCTTGACGGTTTGCCAAATTATCAAATTGATTCGCCCAAATTGCGTTTTCCATTTCGGAAGCGACTCTACCAGACAATTTTACATAATTATTGGGGTCTTTATAAGGAACCGCTGGAACTGGACGAACTTCCGCACCTAATGCTCTTAAAGCGTCCATTTTTTCCTGAGACTGAGTTTCGGGGATAATAATTAAACATTTGTAACCTTTAGCATTGCAGATATGTGCTAAACCAATACCAGTATTTCCTGCTGTACCTTCGACAACAGTACCACCAGGTTTAAGTAAACCTTTGGCTTCTGCATCTTCAATAATATATAGTGCTGCTCTATCTTTTACCGAGCCACCGGGATTGAGAAATTCTGCTTTCCCTAAGATTTCGCATCCCGTTTCTTCACTAAAACTGTTCAAGCGAATCAAAGGAGTGTTTCCCACAGTACCGACAAAGCCGTTTTTAATATCCATGTTCTATTACCAATTTTCTTCACTATAAGAATTTTGGCTTATGACGGTGCCCAATATTAAGTTTTTTTTGAGAAATTTTTTTCAACTTCATCTGCATTCATCCGTCGAGTGCGACTCATCCCAAAGTTACCTCTGTGGTAATTGCTCCAGGTGCGAGTTGAATTGTATCTGGTTCAACAATTACACGCCATTTAACTCAATCAATCTAACCGAACAGCATCACTCGCAACAAGAGCCGTCTTACTCTTGTGCTGGTTCCCAGGTTCAACCTGGGAACTAGTATTTGGAGGCTCTGCCTTCAGTTATTAAAAATGGTATAAGTTATCAGATTAATTCTACTTATAACAAAATATAAATAGATACTAACTTAAAGTTTTTTCTTAAAATATGCTAGAAAAATTAACTTTTTCATAAACGTAGCTATAGATATTTGGGAATATTTGGTAAAAAAAAGATCCAATATTCATGATTATAAATTATCGATATAAAAACTGAAACAATAATGGGTGAGGAATCGATTAGAACTAAAATTACTGTATTAGTACCAGGCAAGAAATTATTATTAACTCCTAAATTTTATTTTTCAAATAGCGGTAATATAGGAGATTTTTTTTCAATCAAATTTAAAAAGGAAAAATATATAGCCAGAGCTATTAAAGATTTTTTATAACTTAATTAGTTGTTTCTTCAATGCTTATATTATTTATATTTAAAAACTATTCATTGACTCAATTACAGTAATTATACTGAGGTGTATTTTGATAATTTTAACTTATTTTATGATAAAACTGTAATTAAGGATATTTTATCAAGGGGTGTTTTGAATGATAAAAATAAATAATCAAGATAATTGCTTGTTCCAAACTGTTTAAAATCAAAATAATTTGTTTTAAAATACAATCTTTCAATAAATAATTAAATAAAAATCTATGATACCAACAAATAACAATTTCATGGACGATTTAGAAAAAGTCGTCCAAGTTCGTGCTGAAGTATCTGTCTCTTTGGATAAAATCGTTGATACCATCGAAACAGCAGAAAAATCTTCCGAAAACAGTTCTGGTAAATTAAGTTTAGAAAGAGATATAGAAGATATTAAGGTTGCGAGTAAAAATCTCCGAGAAGGTGTATTTCGTTTATTAGTTTTAGGAGATATGAAGCGGGGAAAAAGTACTTTTCTCAATGCTTTAATTGGCGAACGATTATTACCAAGCGATGTTAATCCCTGTACTGCTGTTTTAACTGTTTTGCGCTACGGAGCAGAAAAAACGGTAACGGTACACTTTAACGATGGCAAAAATCCTCAAAGCTTAGATTTTGATTCTTTTAAACATAAGTATACTATCGATCCAGCAGAAGCCAAAAGATTAGAAGAAGAGAAAAAAGCAGCTTTTCCTGATGTCAGCCATGCTGTAGTCGAATATCCTTTACCTTTATTAGAAAAGGGGATTGAAATTATTGATAGCCCTGGTTTAAACGATACAGAAGCAAGAAATGAATTATCTTTGGGCTACGTCAATAATTGTCATGCAATTTTATTTGTGATGCGAGCTTCTCAACCTTGTACTTTGGGAGAGCGCCGTTATCTCGAAAACTATATTAAAGGTAGAGGATTATCAGTTTTCTTTTTAATTAATGCTTGGGATCAAGTCAAGGAAGCTTTAATCGATCCTGATGATGAGGAAGAATTGCGAGAAGCTGAGGAAAGATTGCACAAGGTATTCAAAGCAAATTTGGCTGAATACTGCGTTGTTGATGGACAAGATATTTACGACGAAAGAGTATTTGCAATTTCATCAATTCAAGCTTTACGCAAAAGGTTAAAAAATCCCACAGCGGATTTAGAAGGAACTGGTTTTACCGAGTTTATGGCAGCATTAAATATATTTTTAACCAGAGAAAGAGCGGTTGCAGAATTGCGTCAAGTAAGAACTTTAGCAAGACTTGCTTGTCATCATACAAAAGAAGCAATTGAAAGACGAATTCCTTTATTGGAACAAGATATCAATCAACTTCGTGAAAAAATTTATTCTGTAGAGCCAGAATTTCAAAAACTGAAGAATATTGGCGATGAATTTCAGCAAGAAATTATATATACTCGGGATAATCAAGCGAGAAGGGTTTCCGATTCTTTCCGCAATTATATTTTAAATTTGGGTAATACTTTTGAAACTGATTTTTTACGCTATCAGCCGGAATTGAATTTATTTGACTTTCTCAATAGCGGTAAACGGGAAGCTTTTAATATTGCACTACAAAAAGCCTTTGAACAATATATCACCGATAAATTATCTGCTTGGAGTTTAACCGCCGAGAAAGATATTACGGCAGCTTTTAAAGAACTTTCTCAAAGTGCTGCAAAATACGGTGCTTCTTATACCCAAGTTACCGATAGCATCACTCAAAAGTTAACTGGAGACAAAGTTAAAATCAATTCTAATAGTGATGCTCAAAAAGATAATTCTCCTACTTGGGCAAAATGGGCTATGGGATTGTTATCTTTATCTAATGGTAATTTAGCAGGTTTTGCAATGGCTGGTGCGGGTTTTGACTGGAAAAATATTTTATTAAATTACTTTACTGTTATTGGTGTCGGTGGAATAATTTCCGCTGTCACTGGTATTTTTCTAGGTCCCATTGCTTTTGCTTTATTGGGTTTGGGTATAGGAGTTGTACAAGCTGATGGCGCAAGAAAGGAATTAGTTAAAACAGCGAAGAAAGAGTTAGTTAAATATTTACCGCAAGTCGCCGAAGAGCAATCCGCAAACGTTTATAATGCAGTCAAAGAATGTTTTGATGCTTACGAACAAGAAGTAATTCAGAGAATTAAAGATGACATTATTGCTCGCAAATCGGAACTAGGTAATTTATTGAAGCAAAAAGAAAGCCGTGAAATTAACCTAAATGAAGAACTAAAGCGATTTGAAGTTTTAGAAACAGATATTTTTGCACAGTTGCAAAATATTGAGTCAGCTTACAGTAATTTATTAGCTTATTACGGTTAATTTATATTACCCACAAATTAATTTGTAGAGACGTAGCACTGCGCCCCGTCTCTACATCAATAATAATTTTTATTTAAAAAAATAATTATGTCACAAAATCAAATTTACCAACTTGTAGAAACTCTCAAATCTACAACAAAGTTACTCAATCTAGAATCAACATCTCAACTATACCGAGATATTGAAGCGATTTCACATCATCTTATAAATCCTAACTTCCGGATTGCAGTTTTTGGTCCTTTCAATCACGGTAAATCAACTTTACTCAATGCTTTATTAGGAAATAAAACTTTACCCATCGATTTAATTCCTACTACTGGTGCTGCAATTACTGTTAAATATGGTGATGAATTAGAAACTCTAATTAAGTTTATCGACGGCAAACAAATTCATCGCAGCGGTACCGATGTTTTAAAAGAGTTTGCAATCCTTGATGACGATAGAAGGATGCGAAATGATGTAGCATCTGTAGAAGTTTTTTATCCCCACCCATTTTTAAAGACTGGTGTTGAATTTCTCGATTTGCCGGGAACTAATGATAGAGAAGAACAAAATAATTTGGTAAAAGAGCAATTACTAAGCGCCGATTTAGTAGTAAAATTACTCGACGCTCGTAAATTAATGACTTTGGAAGAGCGAGAAAATTTACGGGATTGGTTATTAGATAGAGGAATTAAAACAGTTATTTTCGTAGCAAATTTTCTTAATTTATTAGAGCCAGAAGAACAAAAACAAGTCCAAAGTCGTTTAAGATTCGTTGCAGAAAGTTTTCGCTCTCAATTACCTCCGGGATTCAGTAATTTATATCGAGTTGATGCTCTACCAGCTTTACGAGCAAGATTAAAAGGTGATGTAGCTGCCGCAAATACCAGTGGTTTAGTTACTTTTGAAGCTGCTTTACAAAATATCTCGGCAACTTTAAAAAAAGATGATAACAGTATTTCTTTACCAAGGATTGAGTCGATAGCATCTCAAATTCAACAAAGTCTAAAAACCAAAATTATCCCGTTAAGACATCAGGTTAAAGAATTTGATGATAAAAACAATGCCAAAAATGCAATCAAAATCAAAGCCGAAACATTAATTAAACAAGGTTTTGCTCAAAGCTTATCCGAGCTACGTAATTGGTTTGTTATTAACAATTTACGCGAAAAATATCAAAAAGAATCTGCAACCGAATTAGCAAACAATAATTTTCAAACTTGGGAAAACAATAAGTTAAAGCAAGATTTTCATAAATTAAAAACAGACTTAAATAAATGGCTCGAACAAGCTTTTGATTTCTTTGGGCAAGCTAAAGCAAAAGATTTATCAATTCAATTTCCCCCTCATCCACAAATAGAATTACCACCTCCACCAAACAATTCTAAGAATGCTAACGATACCGGAGCCTATGCTATGGCTGGTGGGTTGGGCTGGCTATTAGGTGGTCCCGTTGGTGCTGCTGTAGGTGGAGGTATTGCTTATTTAATCGATCAAGGCTTACAAGAAGACAACGAAAATACGCCTGAATCTTATCATCAAAAATTAGCACAAATTTGTATAGATGCTGTTGATGAATATTTTCTCAAATTCAGCAGACAAGGATTGTCTCTTTTAGAAGAATACGAGCAAGAAGCCAAAAAAGTAATTAGATTTATCCCCATAAATCAAGATTTCTCAGAGATAGCTGAAACACGGAAAGAATTAAATCAATACTGCAATACTTTAAAAAGTTTAAATCAACAATTAGAACAAACATTAGGAATTGCTATTTCATCCGAATTTCAGATTGAACTAGATGCAAAACCTGGTGAATCAAATTATCAAGAAACTCATGTAAATACAAATAAATCTAAATCTGTATATAGTTATTCTGGTAAAGGAGTAAAAGAAGATGTCGGAACTTTTAAAACATCTCCTATTCCTAAAAAAGAAACTTACAAAAAAGAAGATGTAGAGAAAAAGTTTATTGATTGGGAAATTGATGAAGAAATAGCACGGATGAAATCAGAAATGTATTCATCTGGATTCAAAGAAAATTCTAAAAATCGTCAACAAGCAAAAGTTAATCAACCCCTATCTGAAAAAGATAAAGTGATTCATGCTTATAATATTCTCGGTTTAAAAACAGATGCCTCACCAGAAAAAATTAAACAAAATTATAAAAAATTAGTCAAAAAATGGCATCCAGATTTATTTATTAATCAACCCCGAAAATTAATTGAAGCTAAAGAAAAAATTCGTTTGATTAATAAAGCTTACAGTCTTTTAACCCAGAATCACTATCCCCATCTATAGGATTTTGTGAAAATTTTCCTAGTAAGATTTCACGAATTTAATTTGTATATACAACGGGGAAAAAATGTCCGCAATATTATGATTTTATCTTTTCCTCTTATATTAAAGCCAAAACCCTCGCTGGAGAGCCACTACCTCCTCGCAGCCTCAAAGCACCGATGATAATAGTTATTCCCTTCGCGGGTAACTGTTCCAAATTAGTTAAATTTTCTAATACAATGCGTGGTTTATCTAAAACCAAACGATTGATACTAAAATTAACATCACTGCCCCCATCTACACCGTGGGTATCAATTCCAATACCAGCAATGTTTCTGTTGTTAACTAAAAACTGTGTTGCATCAATACTGAAGCCTGGAAAATGCATCGTACCCCGAACATCTTTATTAAAAAATGCTTTCTCATCATTCCATCTTTCTTGCCAACCCGTTTTTAATAAAACAACGGATTTACAATTAATTTCACCGTGCTGATTTTCCCAAGCATCGATATCATCAATAGTTAAAGCATAATCGGGATTTATGGCAACAGAAGCACTAATATCTATAAGCACCGCTGACAAAACTAAAGAATCGGCGGGATATCTATCTATTGCGATACCATCACGATAAAAACTTACTGGGGCATTAATATGAGTTGCACTATGCTCCCCCATTGAAAACTGACGTAAATAATAACCTTGTTCTTGCCAATCTGCCACCGTTTCAAATTCTACAATGGGATCGCCCTCCCAGCGAGGAATATTTGTATCAATAACATGGCTCAAATCAACAGCGCGAGAATATGAGATTTGATGTTGATTTTTATCTTGTAAGATTGGCTCTTCTTTTTCTAAATTAGGGGCATTCCGCGTTAACCTAGCCAAAGTCGCTTCCATAATTGCACTACTCTGCCCCGTGACGGTAAACACCAAAGTTTCACGATAAACCCGCTGTGCAGCACTCGCACTATAATTTGCAGCCCCGCTAGATGCTGTTACCGCAGCATGAGCTATTCTTGATGTTAAATCAATTGCCCAAGCTCTTAATTGCAGTTTCCACTCAAATTCTACTTGTTGCTGCTGTGCTTCAATAATTGCACTACGACAACGATTTAATTCTGCTTCCAGGGAGATGAAAGCATCCTTGATGAAAGATAAAGATTTTTTGTTAAATTCTGCTTGAATTACCTCTAAACCAGCTTCGGCACAGCCAAAAGCGAGAAAAGTAGCCTTCAAAAGGTTCTTTTTATCGTTATCTTGTATCCAACCCGGTGGTTTAATAGAAATTACAAGTTCTTCAGGTAAAAACCAATTATCTAAAGTCGCCGAAACTGTATTCGTCGAATTCATTGCTGCCATTTGGGCGGGAGAAGTAAACCTTATTTCACCT
Source organism: Cyanobacteria bacterium J06633_8 (assembly GCA_039820645.1). GTDB lineage: Bacteria > Cyanobacteriota > Cyanobacteriia > Cyanobacteriales > Nostocaceae > Rivularia. Next base: position 19,184 of record JBCBPQ010000030.1, read on the forward strand.
TTCTCTGCTTGCTGGATGTTTTGAAAAGGAGCAATACCAAAAACAGCGCTACCATCACCCAAAGTTGCAGCAACAACAAATTCTTGAAACAATCCGAATCCAGTTATCCAAGGTACAACACCATTTATACGATATCCACCCGCTACCTTATAAGCTGTAATTATCGGTTTTCCTCGACGACGCAAATGAGAAAAACCTACACCCAGCAGAATTTCTCCGCTACCCATATGGGGAAGATACTTTTGTTGCAGCTTAGGATTATTACCAGCAACTAAAATTCCAGCAGCACTTTGATGTTGTGTTTGTAGAAAAGCTAAAGCACCCGAATATCTAGCTACTAACTGCTGAAAATTTCCATAATCTAATCCGCTAATTTCCTTCCCTCCCCATTTCTGGGGAACTTTCAACGCCAATAAATTCAAATCTCCCAATCCTCGCAATGCTTCAAACAAGGCATCGGGCGATTCATCTATCTTCTTAGCCCTTAGCGCAATCGTTTCGGATAAATAAGATTTAGCTGCATTGAAGAAAGAAGGAATATTTTGTAGAGACACTTTTGCTCAAGAATCCATAGCGCCGTATTTCGTTCATATTACGCTAATTCAGTACCCAGAGGAAAGCAAGCCATAGGATTATGGGAAGATAGGGAGACAAGGATAATCTAACCTTTGACCTTAATTACTTCCAACTCATAACTACTTACTGATTACTGCTCACTGTTCACTGTTAACTGAAATAGATAATCCCCCGAACTCTATATACTCCAAAGCTCGGGGGAAGTTCAAATGTTGCAGCAAAAAGTGAATTACTATTTAAGTTAACATCTTATGCTTTAAGTTCGAGCTAAGAAAAGGTTAAATTTAGTTTAATACAATAGAAAAGCTACGGAATAAAGGAAATTATCCTTTTCCGCTACCCCATGGCAGGCAATATTTAATTTCAACTAAGTTTTCACTAACTGCTTCGGACCAAATAAGCAATTCGCTATGTTTATGTGTGTATTCAGATAGTACACTTTAATGATTTGATTTATATAAGGGCTGAGACCCCTTATTTTTCGACAATTATGATTTTTCTCTCAAAAAAACAAAATAATGGGTAGCAGCACTACCCACCATTTGTTGTATAAAAATATGAAATATATTGTTTATTGATTTTTAATATTATCTTCTCTTCTTATCCTGTTGCCCAATTCTTGCCCAATATAGAAAATTATTCCTTGAAAAGCTTTTTGGGATAGATGGGAATGCTCTTTCGAGCTTCCTTTGTACGTGTTTGAGAATTAGTACGAGGACGAAATTCTACAACATCGCTTTTGATGGTGATATCGTAGTTGCCAAAAAAGTCATGTCCTAGCAATCCATTTTGTAATTCCGAACCAGCGATCGCGACAGCAACTTTCTTAACTTTGACACCACCGGCTTCAATGGATTCAACATAACCGATAGGAAATTCTACAGATTGGGCGCTGGCGGTATTTGCTTTTGCTTTGCCAACAGTAATAACACCAAGTGATTTAGCCATGGGCTGAGTAATTACGGTACCGCTAGCACCGGTATCGACAATCATCTCAAATGTTTGTTCGCCGTTGAAAGTTACATTAATAATTGGCGTACCCCCAATTCGGCGCTTGATTGGAGCGCGAAATGCCAACTCTTGACGACTCTGTTGTGGAACTGGTACGGCAGCAGCGTATACTTGTTGGGTTTCAATTGGTATGGGTACGGCTTGAGGAGGCTTTGGTGGAGATTTTGGAGGTTTCAGGGGAGGTAATTGTTGTGGTGCGCTGCCAATAGGAGATTGTAAATTCTGCTCTAATATCTTTTTGACTGCTGGAGGAACCTGCATTTTTTGTTGACGTGCAATAGATTCTTGCAGGGGCGGTACCCTTACTACTATTGTTTCAGGTTGGGGTTCGGGTGCCGGTTGTTGAAGTGCAACAGATTTTTCAATAGCATAATCGTAATGGCGTTGGTATTCTTTTACTTTCGCTTTGGCTATAGAATAATAGCGGCTTTGAGAGCCAACTGATTTCATTAAATTAACGGCATCTTGATAATAATCAGCCACTAGTTTCCAATCTTCGGAAGATTGAGCCGATTGGCTTATACTAAAACCGCCGCTTGCCTTGTCCAGCCCAATTTCAAAAGGAGTTGGTTCCTCATTGTCTTCCTCAGTTTCATTTGACGATGCTTCCTCGGTAGATGTTTCTTCAATTGAAGTAGGTGCTGAATCTACTCTTTGAGAGACAGTCGGCACCGATTGCTGCTTCAGATTCTGAGTAATTTTGGCAGTTTTCTGTTCTTTGCTACAAGCGACACCAACTATAGTTAGTATGCTCCATAGTAAAGCCAACACTGTACGGGGAAACAAAGGCTCAAGCATAATGTTTTTTGAATTTACCAAGCCCTTGAGGGCAAAATCTACTTTTATGATTTAACTTCGTCGCTCTAAAGCGCGTTACTATCTGCCTGGTTTTCCATATAAAGGAAAGCATTTCAAGGTTAATAGTTTCTGCCTCCTCATTTTATATAGGATACCCTTTTAACTATTTTAGTCATTAGGGGGTAAAGCAGCTTATCAAGCTCGCAACTGAATTGTGATAGCAGTTTCTTAGATGTTAATAGTAGTACTTTCCTACATTCATTTTGCAAGCTAAACATTGGTATTGGGAGCATCTCGCTCCCCGCTAATCCCTAGGAAGTAAGATACAGCCAGGAGTAGTTCCCATGCTGTTAAAAGCTTATCCAATCCATCGATATCAAACGTCAAAATATAGGTTTCATTGGTAGAGCTAGAACTAACTATAGAAATTTTATTGTGTTTTATCCGTCAAAAGCTTGTCTTTGACAGTTCTTACAATCTATCGGGAAAGCAGAAATATAGTAAAGCCTAGAATAATCATTTAAGGATAAATAAAAATATTTTTTGCACGGGACCGAGGTCCCTATCTCAACAACGCTCGATGTTTTAACTGAACTTGAAGTATCTGTATTGGCCTATATTCCTTTATAATTATTTTTCGTTCGCGCCCAATAGATAATAAAAATTATCTACTGTTGCTTTACTGTTTTATTGCTTATGCCCCTGTTTGACGCAACACCAGCTCTACTTGTCCTAGCAGATGGAACCAGCTATCGGGGTTGGTCTTTTGGTGCTACCGGCACCGCTATCGGAGAAGTTGTTTTTAATACCGGCATGACAGGATATCAAGAAGTACTAACCGACCCCAGCTATTGCGGACAGATAGTAGTGTTTACCTATCCGGAATTAGGCAATACTGGTGTCAACCCTCTTGATGCCGAGTCAGAAAAGCCTCATATCAAAGCTTGTATCGCTAGAAATATTTGCGATCGCCCAAGTAATTGGCGAGCGACTCAATCTTTACCCGATTATTTACAAGAACATCAAATACCAGGTATTTATGGTATTGACACTCGCGCTTTAACTCGTAAAATTCGCAACGTGGGAGCAATGAATGGCGGTATTTCTACAGAAATACTAGACCAAAACGAATTGTTAGAGATGGTAAATGCTGCTCCATCCATGAGCGGATTAAATTTAGTCAAAGAGGTAACAACTTCAGAAGTTTACGAATGGTCTCAACCAACTACTCCCGCTTGGGAATTTAAGACAGATTTGCCCCTGAGTTCGTCGCCCGAATTTACAGTTGTAGCTTTAGACTTTGGCGTTAAACGCAATATATTACGTCGTTTAGCAAGTCATGGTTGTCGAGTAATTGTAGTTCCAGCAGATACTCCAACTCAAGAAATTCTCAAACATAATCCAGACGGAATATTTCTTTCTAACGGACCGGGAGATCCAAGTGCGGTAACAGAAGGAATTGCTACGACGAAAGCACTTTTAGAATCCAATAAGCCCATATTTGGTATTTGTATGGGACATCAGATTTTGGGTCAAGCCTTGGGGGCACAAACCTATAAACTAAAATTTGGTCATCGTGGTTTAAACCAACCCGCAGGCTTAGAGGAACGAGTTGAAATTACTTCTCAAAACCACAGCTTTGCCATCAATGCAAATTCTTTAACTCACAGCGATGTAGAAATTAGTCACCTGAATTTAAATGACAGTACCGTTGCTGGAGTAAAACATAAATCTCTGCCAATTTTCTCGGTACAATATCATCCAGAAGCTTCTCCCGGACCTCACGATGCAGATTATTTATTCGAGCAATTTGTTCAAGCGATGAAAAAAGCTCGTCAAACAATAACTGCTTAAGTCATAATTATCTCTAATCTTCCGACCGTCATAGTATAAATTTCCGTTTATCTGGTTAGAAGACAATAATTTACAAAAAAATTCTTTTATTTATATAAAGAATTTCGTACAATTGGCCCCATTTTTTCGCAATGGTCTGGGTAAAGTGAGTTAAAAATAGAGAAAGCGAAAAATTGGAACAATATTTTAAGTTCCAATATCTCACTTCCGCTCTCTTTTGTTAGAGTAGCGGTTAAAGTAGACAACAGACACCAAAAACATCTATACTTGAGCGTTTGCTTTCACCATGAGGAGGGAATTATTGCTGAACAACTGAATTTAACCGTTAGCCTGCGAGGTACTCGCGAAGTCGGGGATAACTATCAGCTATTCCGCCTCGCAGGTTTGTTAGACGCATTTTCCGAACCGGCATTGCGTAAGGTACTTGGTAATAAAATTGACGAAGGACCCAAACACGTCATTCTGGATCTTTCGAAAATTGACTTTGTAGATAGTTCTGGTTTAGGAGCTTTGGTAAAGTTAGCCAAAAAAGCCCAAACTGTTAATGATAAAGGTACCTTTCAAATTGTCACTAACGCCCGCGTAACTCAAACAGTCAAGCTAGTGCGCTTGGAAAAGTTTCTCAGCTTGCAAACTTCGGTTAATGAGGCATTAGAAAACACCAAGTCCTCTTGACGGATTTATTGGATTTTAATTAGCTATCCGATGTTTAAATCTGGATAGCTAAATTTTTTTATATGAGAAAATCAAGAAAGTAAGAAGCGCCAAAAATATTACTCCTTATTTTACTTTTATGAAGGTATAAAATCGGGCTTTATTTTGCAGAATTTTGGTAATATTTAAGGTATATTTTCATGAGTAGCTTACATGCAAGGAATTAAAATTACTAACTAAAAAGCGGCTTTGAAAAAAAAATTCTTTATATTTTTTTAATTAGCAGTTAGGAATTTGTTTAGAGATAATGTCTTATGTAGCAGCGATGGGTAGGATAATTGCGGTTGTGAATAATGGCGTAAATAAAAGTTAAAATCCATGCGATAAATTTGACATAACAAGCTAAAATTATCATTAAACTTTTGAAAAACAGCGATAACAAGCGTGAAACAGCATAACTTGAACAATCGAGTTGCAACCGAACCTCTAAAAGTAATCACTCCCCGATAATTATTAACTATTACATTAGGGATTAAGTTGTGAAATCAAAGGAGGAAAAACATAAGCGTGCAGGTTCTAACACTGTTCCCCAAGATTTATTTGACTTTCACGAACAAAGCGAGCCAAATGCAGAACAATTATTACCGAAACTTTCTGTGTCTCAATTACAGCAACTTTCTCCTTCCGCTCTTGCTTATTTAGGCGACGCAGTTTACGAACTGTTTATCAGAAGATATTACTTGCTACCACCCCAAAAAGTGGATAATTATCATCGTTTGGTTGTGGCACAAGTAAGAGCGGAAAAGCAAGCAGAAATGCTAAAATTACTAGACCCGCATCTAAATAGTAATGAATTAGAAATAGTTCGTAAGGGTCGTAACGCCGCTACAGGTCGCCCCAAACGTTTAGATCCCCAAATATATAGACAGGCGACAAGCCTGGAAACTTTGATTGGCTATTTATATCTCACTAATACCGAAAGATTAAGCGAACTTCTGCAAAAATTACTTCTAGAGTGGTAGTAGAATATCTGAGTGCTGAATCTAAGCGAGTAGCCAGGTTCGTCGGTTAAAAATAAGTGAGAGAAGATGCCACACCTTCTTAGCTCTACCCAATAGTTATATGACTAACCAACCAAAAAAGATTAAAGTCGATGGCGAAAAAAGTCATAAGCCTTCTTTAAAATTAAAGGGAAAGCGCTTTTCATCCCCATCCGGCGGTGGTAAATCTAAAGATAAAAGTTATAACTCAGTAATAAAAAAAGATTCTAAAAGTCGTTCTAAATTTGAACATCCGTCTTTATCATCTTCTAACGAAGTTGAAGAAAGTAACGACTTAATTTATGGTCGTCATTCGGTTCTCAGCAGCTTGGAAAACCAACGCTCTTTGAATCGTATTTGGATTACTTCTCGTTTGCGCTACGATCACCGTTTTCATGATTTGCTTCTACAAGCTAAAGGAAATGGCACAGTTATAGATGAAGTTGAGCCCAGACGCTTAGACCAAATTACTAGAAATGCCAACCATCAAGGAGTAGCGGCACAAATTGCTCCTTACGAATATGTTGATTTACCAGATTTGATCGCACAGGCAAAATCCGTAACGGATTCACCGGTAATAATTGTTGCCGATGGTATTACAGATCCCCATAATTTAGGAGCAATAATTCGCACAGCTGAATCTATAGGAGCCCAAGGCTTAGCGATCCCTCAGCGTCGTGCTGTTGGTATTACCTCTACGGTAATGAAAGTAGCAACCGGAGCTTTAGATCATTTTCCCGTAGCTAGAGTAGTCAACCTCAGTCGTGCTTTGGAAGAATTGAAAGCTGCCGGTTTCTGGATTTATGGTACTGCTAGTTCTGGGAGCGAACCCATACATACTGTAGATTTCAACGGACCACCCATTGCTTTAGTTATTGGGGCTGAGGGCGAGGGTTTGAGTATGCTCACACAAAAGTGTTGCGATGTTTTAGTTTCGATTCCTTTGCAAGGTAAGACTCCTAGTCTGAATGCTTCAGTAGCAGCAGGCATGGCAATGTACGAAATTTATCGTCAACGTTGGAATAACACCCTTTATTCAAAAAAATTGCACAAAACCTCTTCCAAAAACCCTATGTAAAAGAGTATAAAGAAGTGTAAAGAGACATAAACCAACAGCAAAGTTCTTTAACAACCACTATCAACTTTAGTAATCAGCGAAAACTATGAACAATATCGGAAATCCTTTCAAAGAATCTGTTACCAACATATTTGAAAACTTCGGCTTAGCTTGGTGGGTAGAGATTACCACTAAAAGTCCTAAGTGTACTTATTATTTTGGTCCTTTTCTTAAGGTTGCGGAAGCAAAGGCTGCTGTAAAAGGCTATGTAGAAGACCTTGAACTCGAAGGAGCACAAGGCATAATGGTTGATGTTAAGCGTTGTAAACCAAAAGCTTTGACAATCGCTGAAGACTTGGGGGAATGGTTTGACCGTAAAGTAAAGCCTGTCTTTAGCGGTCAAATGTAATTGAAAGCTTTAAGATTTTAAATTTAAAATTTTAAAGCTTTCTATCTTAGGCATCATTAGAAAAACAAAGTGTAAAGTATGGATAAAATAATTGACTTATTTCATACTTTATGCTTTGTTTTTGATAGGATGATGGTTGTAATGACCGTTGTAAAATGTTCTAGAGTAGAACTTATAGAAAATAAGAAACGAGTGGTTGAGTTAATCCAAAATTAAAATTTTATAGCTTGGGGATTATCTTTTAGCCAGCAGTCAATATCATCTAATAATTGATGGGGAATTTCCCATGGAAAGAGATGAGCTGTATTTGGATAGCATTGAAATAGAGAATTTTGGAGATTTTCAGAAGTTTCTAAGCTGCATTCAGCACTTATGTGTCTGTCTTCTTTACCTGCAAGAACTAAAGAAGGACATGAAATTTTGTTTAAATCGGCGACTTTATTGTATCGGGCCCTAATAGCCGAATAAAGAGCGCGAGTTGCTTTATCAGAAGTTTGTAAATAAGCTGGTATTGCTTCTTTTGAAATATACCCGTAGGCAGTAGGAGTATGTTGTTGAATTAGATAGCGAAAGAGAGAACGCTTGCCAAATGTATCAATATTCCATTGCCAGCCGGGATTTATAACACTTAAAACAGCCGCTATACCCGTGTAGAGATTATCTTGCCATGTAATAGGTGGATGATTGCCGTGAGGTCTTGCGGCAGTAGCGACTAAAATCAACCCGCTTACCCTTTGGGGAAGTCTTAGTGCTAGCTCCATTGCTAAAATACCACCTAAAGACCATCCTAATACTAAACATTTTTCAATTTGGAATCGATCTAAAAGCCTTTCCAAATCGCTCAAATGGTCTGTCATCGCAAAATTGCGATTAAAGCGACTTTTACCGTATCCACGCAAATCTGGAGCGATAGTGTGAAAGCGCTTCGATAAATGATTGGTAAATACAGAAAGACTTGAACCGGAGCCGGGATGTCCGTGCAAGCAGAGAATTGGGAAACCTTGACCTTGAGTATAAACGTTGAGGTGCATCTGGGAGACAGTTATCAGTACCATGACAGTCAACAGTACCATGACAGCGAACAGTTAACAGTAGTCAGAAAAAAGATTGGGTTTAAATTTAAGTGTAAGTTCTTTACTAAGGATTGGGAGTTAGGAATTAGGAGTTAGCAGTTGAATTATGTAATTAAACTTTGATAATTGTTCACTGTTGACTGTTGACTGTTGACTGTTGACTGTTGACTGTTGACTGTTAACTGTTGACTGTTAACTGTTAACTGTTAACTGTTAACTGACTTTTCTTTATATCCTCCAGCATAGGTAATAACGCACATCTGCCTGTAGTAGCTATGAATTCCGAAAGCAACACCCGACACTTTAAAATCTGGGTTAAACATATTGATTCGATGTCCGCGATCGGGAACTCCATCATCAATAATTAGCTGCATGACAATATCCCTTGCAGTGTGGGAACCATAGCTGATATTTTCACCAGCAGTTACCTGCCATTTGCCGTAACGATTTAAACGCTTGAAAGGGTCGCTGCCATCGCTACCGTTGTGACCGACAATACCTTTAGGGCCCTGGTCTTTAACATGGTCTTTAGCAGCTAAAGACATTCCCTTGGAAATAGTTACAGGAGCTACGGGATCGACAGTTTTTAGGTAGCTAATAGCCTCATCAACAGCGGATACGCCTTCTTGAGTTATTAAATAGACATTTTTAGAAATTTTGACACGTTTACCTTCAAAGCGTTTTCTGTAGTCTTCCAATATAGCAGCATAAGCTTGAGGATTTGTCCGAGCTAAATTCATTTCAGTAATGACTCGTTTTTCTAAAGCCGAGAGATTGTTATCTAGCGTCAAAGATTCAGGTGTTTTTAAAGGAGTTTCGGGCACTTTTGGTATTGGTTCAATAATTTCGACACTAGAACATCCAGCAAGTAGGCTAAAGGGGGCTACCCAATAAAGTATGCGACGCATCAACAACCTCATAAACCCACGAAAACGAAGTGTATGTATATATCTAGATTCACTACGGTAGCATCTGTTTCCTGATTATGGACACTACAAAGTTATCGGTACATGAGTTTTTGATTCTTCTATATTTTTTTTAAATGTATAAATACTTACCATTAAAAACCGTCACAATTCCTCTATTAAAAAAACCCGGTTTTTTCAAAAAACCGGGTTTCAGGTTCACTAATTATTTACTGTTTGAACCCAGAATCCCACAGATTCTATCCGTGGGAGTTCCGTCTTAGTATGTCAAGAATTAACCGTTACTAATTTATCAACCTGAGAAAGGAACTCATGTTCTAAATAAGGTTTAGTTAAATAAGCATTTGCGCCTAATGCTTCTGCAAGTTGACGATGTTTTTCAGCGCTACGAGAAGTAAGCACAACTACTGGAACATTTGCTAGATTAATGCTTTGACGTAAATTACTCAACAATTCAAAACCATTCATCCGAGGCATTTCTAAATCTGAAATGACTAAATCAACTTCGGGATGATGCTGCAATTTTTCTAAAGCTTCTACACCATTTTGGGCTTGTATCACCTGATAACCGTATTTTTGTAAAGTCAGTGAAATAGTTTGTCGCAGACTAATGGCATCATCTACTACTAAAACAAGTTTTGAAGATTTAGCTTTACCAGAAGTAATTTGAGGATTATTGACAGATTTAGAAGCAGCAAGCAAAGCTTTAGATGCGATAAGTTCTCCCGACATTTGCAAAGCTTTCTTATTTAAAGAGGGCGCTAAAGGTAACGGCATAGAATCGAGTGATGCTTGCATTTCGCCAACATATGGTAGCAAAGTACCATCAATTACTAGAATTAAATTACCATTGGCTAAACTACTACAACCGTAAACATATTTAGGGGGAGCAATTGCTTGACCTAAAGGTCTAACTACCAATTCTTGCTCCCCAATAATTTGATCTATTTCTAAACCTATAATTTCGTCTTTATTGCGTAATAATAATATCGGATTTACAGTTTCATCTGTATTATTAATAGGAGATTGATTCAGTAAACTATTCTGGCTATCGAAAGAACGATGATATTGCATCAAATCTGAAAGATTCAGCAAATTGACCATACGCTCTTCTTTACCTGTATTCCAGTAAAGAACTTTTTTATTTTCAAAATGTTTAATTTTTTCGGGAGATGGAAGTAATATTTTCGCAATGCTGTCTAACAGTAATGCGTAAGCAGAACCCCCCGTCTGAACGATCATTAATTTTTCGGTAGTCATAGAAAAAGGAATTTTTAGTACAAATGTTGTTCCTTGCTGGGGTTGCGAGTAAACAGCAATAGAACCGTTGAGTGATTCTAGTTGATTTCTGACGATATCTAACCCAATACCCCGCCCAGAAATATCGCTAACTTTGCCAGCAGTTGAAAATCCCGCAGAAAATAAACAATCTAATAGCTCTTGTTCCATCAAGCCAGAATCATGGCTGAAAGATTCTTTATCTGAGCCTAAAAGTCCTAACTGGATTGCTTTATTGCGAATTTTCTCGAAATTCAATCCTCCGCCATCATCTCGAACTTCGATGACAGTTTGAGAACCTTGGTTGTAAGCACAAATTTCAATTAAGCCTTGTTCCGATTTACCGCGATCGCGACGAATTTCTGCTGACTCGATACCATGATCGTAAGCATTACGCACTAAGTGTAATAATGGGTCGTAGAGCTTTTCAGCAATTGCTTTATCTACTAAAACGGAACCACCACTTAACTGCAAGTCTACAGTTTTACCGTGAAGGTTACTCAAATTGTGTACCATTTGGGGGAAGCGATTGAGAATATTACCTAAAGGTGACATTCTTGCTTCGACTAAATTATCAATGATACCAAGTGCTAAACGTTGCTTCTTATCGTGAACTTGCACGGATTGCTGAAGAATTACTTCTGCTGACTCTAAAATTTCCTGTAATTGTGTTGCTTGTTCTGTGGCTTCGTGTAAACCTAAATAAAATTCAGTGTAGTCATCCATTTCTAAAGAATCAAAGTCTACAGAAGCTACATTAAGGGTATTTGGCGATACTACTTTTTGAGAATGTAAAGGTAATTCTCGCAATTGTTCCAAAGTTTGTTGATGTTTATAGACTTTTTCATGTAATTGCTTAATGCTTAATTTAAGCTGCTCATCTTGGGAAGTGCGACGCTTCTGATAAATTAGCAATTCTCCTGCTAAATAATTAAGACGCTGTAAACTTTCTACATCAACACGTACAAAAGAAGGTAATTTAGAATTTTTAGTAGGAATTGCTGGTTTTTTATCTATTTTATTTTCACTTTGAGTAACCGAATTAACCGCAAATTGAATAGTTTTCTCGGGTAAATCTTCATCTTTTTCCTTAGAGGATTCTAATGATTGAGGAATAGCTATTACATTAGCTGCATTATTTTCTGCTTGACTTTGTTTTGTTTCTTCTTCAAAAATATTAGACTGTAAATTAGTATCAATATTAGTTAAATTAGCGTTAATTTCTTCTCCCCAGATGGCTTCAAGCATGTTTCCTCCTTGATTTATGGGCATTTCGGAAGAAACAACCTCTTTAACTTCTAAAAGTTTTTGCAATTTTTCACTATCTAGCCATTTTTTCTCTTCGGTAGTCACCGGAGAATAGTTTTTATACTCTTTCGCGATATGGGAGACTTTGCTTTGTAAAGTCTCAATAACTGAAAAATCGCAAATATTTTCTTGATAGCATTTAAATTTTGTCAGAGCTAAGAGAACTGTTAAAATACCTCCAAGGCGATAAAGACAAAGACTGGGGCTATCCGTGTCTTCTTGGACAAATTCTAAAAAATCTTGGATCCAATTCTCTAGGTACTCAACAGAGTTTTCTTCATTAATATTAGGAATGAGTAAATTTAAATTTAGTTTTTCTTGGGGAATATTTAATTCATGATTAAACCAACCTAAAACACATCTAATTACCTTTAAATGAAACTTGACAGATTTTGGTTTCAGAGGTTCGTTATCAATATTACCTGTTCTCAAGAACTCGTATAATTCTTCTATTTGATTTCTTAAGGATTTCGTGACTGAATCATTTTTTAAAGCAGAAATATCTTCTGTGAGTTCTGATTGTATTACAGCTATATTTTCGGTATCTTCTACATCTTCTACCTGAGAATTAATAGCTATAGGTTGTGAAAAAGCAAGTAAATCTGCTGAGGCTTCTCCACCACGTTCTCTATCGCCATTTAAAACAGCTTTCCGTGCTAGCTGCAAATCGCGATTAGCTATTTTAGCAATTTCTAAAGCTTGAGAAGAATTAGCATCTAATGCAGCTAAAATAGCTTGAGTTATTTCACCAAATCCGGGTAAATTTAACGACTCAGATAAGCCTATGAAAACTTCGGCTTGTGTGCGTAAAAAATTAGCAACCTCTTCATTTGCAGGAGGATTTGTAACTAATTCATCAATACTATCTATACGTTGAGTTACACCAGTTTCAAAAATTGATAGTACAATATCAAAACCCAATTCTTCAGAAGTAGGAATATGAGCTTCAGCACCGAATGCATCGCCGAGTTTTTCTTGTAATTGGGCAAAAACTGAAGCTGCTCGCTGCATTAGTTCATCATCATCAATTTTTGTCCCCGTCATTTCCGAAGTTAAACATAATTGCAAACACTCAAAAGCTTGTAACAGCAAAGAATGTAGTTGAGAATCAATTTCGACTTCAGGATTATATAAAGCCTTAAAAACATCTTCTAAGGAATGAGCGATTTTGTTAATTGATTCTAATTCAACATTAGCTGCTCCGCCTTTAAGCGTATGAGTAGCTCGCATCAAATTATGTACTCTATTGGTAGTTCTGTCTTCAACTAAACTGAAAAGTTCTTCTTCAATAGTTTGCAGTAATTCTGGAGCTTCACTGAGAAAATAGATATACCCTTGTTCGCGGATAGAAGAATCAGTAATCATGATTTCAAGAGTTAGGTGTTAGCAGTTAGCAGTTAGCAGTTAGCAGTTAGCAGTTAGCAGTTAGCAGTTAGATATTAGGAGTTAGGAGTTAGATATTAGGAGTTAGATATTAGGAGTTAGGTTTTAGGTTTTAGGTTTTAGGTTTTAGGTGTTAGGTGTTAGGTGTTAGAAGTTAGGTGTTAGGTGTTAGGTGTTAGATGTTAGGTGTTAGATATTAGGACTTAGGTATTAGGTGTTAGATATTAGGACTTAGGTGTTAGGTGTTACCTTTAGTTATTTATTTATTTATTTAAATTTGTTTGTTTATTGATTGTTCGGTTGTTTTAACTATTGAACTTAAAATACGAATTATTTCATCTATATATGTAAGTTCTTTAGTTACATCAAGGTTTACTAACTTAGAATGTTTTAGTAATCGCAACCAGTACTTAGTCTCTCTAGCTTCTGAAGGGGCGATATACATTTTTGCTAAGAAGTCTTTTTACTTTGGGTTCCACTGGCTTCTTCAACATTGGCTCCGATACTTCGGATTTGAGTAATTGATTGGAAATTACATATTCCTTGTGCTGTTGAAGTTTACTATAAAGATTAATTATCTCTAAAGCAAAATTAAAACTTTTGTTTTGTATAATACTCGTTGCCAAAAAGTACCCTCCTATAATCAAAGCCTAATTTATTACTTTTAATTCTGACTTTTACGAATTAGAAGTAATAAATTAGGAGTTAAAATTTCTAGCTAGGACTTACGCTGTAGTTTCAAATAGAAAAGGTAATACTATTCTATTATTCGTACATAAGTCGAGATATAACTCTTAACTCCTAACTCTTAACTCCTAACTGCTAACTCCTAACTCCTAACTTTCATTCTTAGTTGAGTTTGAATTTACTTACACTTGCTAACAATTCCTGTCCCATTTCAGATAGCTGCTGAAATACTGAGGCAATAGTATTAGCTTCGGTGGAAGTTTTCTGGGAGATTTGGGCTACATCTTTCATTGATGCAGTGGCTGATACCGATTGCAGCATTTGAGTTTGGGTTGCATCGGTAATTCTTTCGAGTAAATCGCTGATTTGAGCGGTTGCGTCAACAATGTCGTTGAGGTTTTGTCTGGTTTCATTTACTAAATTGGTACCTTCTACTACCTGTTGAATACCTGTTTCCATCGCTACGGCTACTTCACCCGTTTCTTCTTGGATTTCTTGAACTAGTTTTTCGATTTCGATGGTTGCAGCTGCTGACTGACGCGATAAGGAGCGTACTTCATCGGCTACTACGGCAAAGCCTTTACCGTATTCTCCTGCACGGGTAGCTTCAATGGCTGCATTTAGTGCTAGTACGTTTGTTTGAGTTGCAAAGTTGCTAATTAAGTTAACCACTTTGGAAATTTTCTGGGAAGATTCACTTAGACGCTTAATCTTTTTACTGGTTTGAGAAACGGTTTCGCGGATGGCTTGAATGGCTTCTACAGTCATATTCATGGCTGCATCGCCGGAATCTACGGTTTGATTGGCTTTTTGTACTGCAACTTGCACTGATTCGGCGTTTGATACCACTTCTTGAGTAGAATCTACCATTTGTTGAATTTCGGTCAAAGCACCACTAATTTCTTTTGACTGTTGTTGTGCTAAGTCTGTCAATCCATTCAAAGATATATTGCTGTTACCGGAAGTCTCTGCAACTTGTTGAGCAGCTGCTTGAACTTGGAGAACGATTTTCCGTAATGCTTGTAAGGTGTTGTTATAAGCGTCAGCAATGGTGCCTAGTTCGTCTTCTGTAATTGGCGCGCGTACTGTCAAATCTCCGTCTAGAGCAGGTCTAACTGCTGATAGCAGTTTTATCACTCCTTTTTGTAAAGATTCTCTGGCTTGCTTTTCTCTGGCTGCGGCTTCTGCTACCTGGGAAGACTGTGTCTGTAGCTGCTGGAGAAATTCAACTTGTTGTAGAGCCGAGCTTAACTGATTGGCGATTTGACTTAACAGCTTAACTTCTCCATCTTCCCATTCCCGGGGACCATCATTCTGATAAGCTGCAAGCATTCCCCAAAGTTGTTTTCCTTGATAGATGGGGACAATAGCGTAAGCCCTACATTGATATTGCTCCAACACCTGAATGTAACAATCGTTAAATCCCTTAGCGTATATATCAGAAGCAACATAGGATTGATTTTCTGAACCTTGAGCGACTAAAGTATTTTTTAAGTAAGGATCTATATTACCCGTACTGCCTATTTGGTTTTCCTGAAACAGGGTTCGCATCCGAGTACAGCTACTTACACTTTCTTGTAATCGTCGAATTTGATTCTGTCTCTCTACTAAAGGCAGCCAACCAGGTTTTACAGATTCAGCGATAAATTCTCCACTGTAATCTGGATTGAGGCGGTATACCGCTACGCGGTCGGTATGTAAAAGTGCCCGCATCTCTTGAGTGGTATTTAAAAAGATGCTTTCAATGTCGAGTGTTTCTCTGATTTTGTCAATGACTCTAGATAAGGCGCGATCGCGATTTGTAGCTTGTTCTATTTTCCTGGATTGCTCTTGATATTTATCTAATGTTTGCGCCTGCTGCATTGCCACTCCAAATAGCTCAGCAATCTGCTCCATGGAACTGATTTCATATTCTTCCCAGTGACGGGTTGCAGAATGTTGATAACTCGCTAGCAATCCCCAAAGTTTATTACCTTGAAAAATAGGAACTGTAAGATAAGCTTTAGCTTCAAATTGCTCCAATAATTCCATGTAGCAACGAGGAAATCCTTGCTTTTGGACATCATCAACAACAAAACTATTTTTTTGTTGATAACGTCCTCCTTGATTATCTTGAAGATAGGTATCTTTTTCTTTGATATCGTTAAGATGGCGAAGAGAGTCACAATGACCGTTTTCTCGCAATAAATCTTGATCAATTTCTGTTTCTACAAAAGGCTTCCAGTTTTTACCTACAGATTCGGCAACAAAGTCACCGCTCCAATCTTCGTTAAAACGATAAATTACAGTACGATCGGCTTCTAATAAGCGTCGAACTTCATATACCGTTGTTTGGATAACTCCATTAAATATTCCATTAAATTGAGATGAATTGTTAATGTTTTCTGTAAGTCCTTTACCAAGTTTACGAGTAAAGCTGATAAGATTTTGCTGGCGTTCCGCTGTCTTAGCTAACTGCCGCGATTTTTCTTCACTCTCCTGTGCGAATTCTGCTTGAGATATACCTACGCCCAAGTTTATGGCAATTTGACGCAATAACTGGATTTCCTCGTCTTGCCATTCATAGGCACCACTGTTTTGATAAGCTCCAAACAAACCCCACAATTTTTGTCCTGCAAATACAGGAACAATTACATAGGCTCTAACTTGAAACTGCTCCAAGACTTCTATATGGCAAGGAGCATGATTAATCTCATAGATATCGTTAACAACAAAGTTTTCGTGCTTACGATAACGACCTCCTTTGGTTTCCTGCAAATGAGTATCTTCCCAAACAGTTTTAATACTAGGGCCAACTAATGGTACCCAACCATTTGCGACAGATTCGGCAACGAATTCGCCACTCCAATCAGCATTGAAGCGATAAATGGCTAAACGGTCGCATTTTATTAATTCGCGGACATCCTGAGTTGTTGTGCTAAATAGCTTATCTAGACTAGAAGCAAGCTGAATTTTATCAATAACTTTGGTTATCGATTTAAATTCTTGGGCTTGCTGTTTGAGTTTTCTTTTTAATTCAAAGCTTTCTAACTTATGAGAAATTTCGGTAGTGACTTGAGATAACAAGCTAATTTCCGATTCTTCCCATTTACGTGGAGTTGCACAATTTTGAACGCCTAATAATCCCCAGATTTGATTATCAGCTAAGATTGGAACACTTAAGCTAGCAGTGATTTGGAATTTGTCTAAAATTTGTGCTTTGTAAGCTGTAAGCTCAACTTCCTTAATATCGTTAACGCTGACAGTTTGTAAATATTCTTCCCTTGTATCCAAACCGAAAATCATCGCTGGGATATTTTCGTTGATTGCAGGAGTCCAACCCGGGGCAAGTGATTCTCCTATAACTACACCAGAGGATGAAGAGTCAAAACGATAAAGTACAACTCTATCGCCCGAAATTTTCTCTTGGACAACTGCTGTTGTAACTTGTATTAATTCTTCTATGTTTTTGACTTTGCGAATTTGATTAAGAATTGACGTTAATTTTAGTGTCCAATTCTTAAATGGCTGCTCGCTGCTTGTTAAATCTGAGACTTTCTTAGTTAATTCAGTAAGTTTATCAGATGGTTCAATATCAGGAATATGATGTCCATTTCCTGTATTTTCTTGATATGCGCTAGTCATTTTTGCACCTCCAAGTACTTTAAATTACCTTAAATTATCTGTAGGGGAATATATAATTCTACTCAAATATTTTTCTTCTCCACTCCCTGATTTAAATAAATCTAATTATGAATTGACCATAGAGGAGATTGCAAAATTGCAGAAGCATCTAAACTCACAATCATTTCTTCTGAAGAATTAATAAAATACCCTTCTAAAAAAGGAACAACTTCTTGAGAGACTAATTCGGATGATGGTGGCTTCATTGTTTTTGAATCAAACTCTTCAATATCCATAATTTGTCGCACCAGCAATCCCAAAGATTTACCTTCTTTCTTTAAAATAATTGCCATCATTTTAGAAACAAAGCTACTACCATAGGAATAAGGTAAGTAGCCTAACATTTCTTCTAAATCAATCAACCAAAGCATTTCACCGCGCCAATTATATATACCAAATACACAACTAGGCATTTGAGGAACGCAGCAAACTTCATTTAAAGATACGGGCAAAATTTCGGTAACGTTCTGCAATGAAATAATTGCTGTATCTTTTACACCCAAATTGAAGCTTAAAAACTTTTCTTCCGTCGTATCCAAGGTTATTATTCCTTAAACGTAATTACTCACATCATCTACTTTCATCTTTATATTTATTTATGTAGTTTTTGCAATACTCCTTCTAATTCGTCCTTCTGTACCGGCTTAGAAATATAAGCATCGGCACCCAACATATCACCCCACATTTTATCTACATCGCTATTCTTGGTAGAACAAAAAACTACTGGAATAGTCTTAGTATTGGGATTATCTTTCAGTTCTTTACAGATTTCAAAACCGCTTTTACCCGGCAAAATAACGTCTAGAAATATCAAGTCTGGCTTATTTTCGGTGATTTTTTCTTGAGCTTCTTCGCTACTTTTTGCTCCCATGACGAGATAGCCTGCTTCTTTTAAATAATGGCTAATCACCTCCATATCAGTGAGACCGTCTTCAACAACTAAAATAGTGCTCATAGTAGTTACCTATCAGATTTATTTAATAATGGAAAACAGCGATTTAACTGTAAATCGATGATTTTATACTCTAATCGCTTTCTCTAATTTTGATGCATTTTTTCTTAATTAAGCTACAGTAAAAACACTCATGCTCCGTAAAAATAAAGGTTCTTTTACTAAGCTTAATAAATGTACAAGCACTATTGTTTCTGTCTGAAGAAAGTAAAACAAAAACCGCTTATTTATTGCTTATAGAAGCGAACAAACTAAGAATGTCCGAATGACAAAGTTTGTGTATTGGAATTGTTTTTATTCTGTGATGGAGTTTGTATATACTTTCGTATAACTCCCATTACCTTGTCAGCAACAACAGGCTTAGTAATGAAATCTGTAGAGCCTACTACCTTGGCACGAACTCTATCAAATAGACCATCACTACCGGTAAGTATAATCACTGGTGTGTTAGCAAATACTGAGATTCGACGCAATTGAGCGCAAATTTCGTAGCCACTAGCAACTGGCATTACTAAATCCAAGAAAATCAAATCTGGCTTATTCTCAATCAAGATTGGTAGAGCCTGAACGGGATCTTGAATCTTAATAAATCTCATTCCTTGAGGAACAAGAATTTGTTCGAGCATTTGGCAAACTTGCGGACTATCATCCACGCAAGCGATCAAAGGACCTGACGAGGCTTCAGGTTCGGGTTCTATACTCGATATATCTTCACCATCACCTATCTTAAAAGGCAGATCGGGAACTTTAATTAGTTCGATTATCCCTTTAAGCACGTAAGGTAATAAAGAACGAGCTATAGGTAAAGGATTTTGCTTCATTTTGACGGCTAAATCTCGCAAAGTGTATTTGCCGTTCATCAAATTCACAAAGTTTTTGTAGACAGCCGGACTCACCATTTGCTGTAACTGTTCCGGTCTGCGGAGAATTGGTGCCAAGTCTGGAGAGAAATTGACCAATCCAGCCTCCGACCAATGCTTCCAGCTATCTTGCATGAACTTTAAAGACATATCTGCGCTTGTAAAGCTCATTGGGGCTTCCAATATCACATCATTAGTGCGATCGCACTGGATTTGATTGAAATGTACTTGTTGAGCTAAGTCAAACAACAATTCTGCTATAGTCCTTTCTACAACAGAGTTGATATGCTCGCGCTTAATTTTCTGATTTTCATGCAAGACTTCGAGCAGTTTATAATCCCAGTAATCATTGGAAGTTGATAATTCTTTGGAATCAAACTGCATTTTGTCAATATCAATCTCCGGGCAATTTTGAGTCATGTGTCTGCGCCAACGTCGAAAAGGATGAGTTCCTCCAGTAGCCCAAACGATGCGTCCCAATCGATAGTAGAATATCCACTTATCCCCTTTGGAAGTTTTGATATTTAATTTGCCACTATATTGTATTTGAGTACAAGTTCTAAATTCATCGAGAAGTTCACTCGATACCATCATTTCCGGATGGCTCATACTTTGTTCCCTTTATTAATAGGTCTTTCCTTTTATTTTTCCAGGCTAGCGCTTATAGCAGTCAGGAGGTACGCCCCTTTGTTTGCAATAAAAGCAAGCTAACTCCGGATGGTTACCCTAACTCGAAGCACAGTTTAATAATGCTTTTTATTAAGGACCGAGAATATCAGCCACATCAATGTATAGAAAAAATTATTGATTCTTTTATCTATACATCTGTAAAGATTTCACGAATCATTTGAAGAATAGCTATTTCCTACGAGTATGCACCAACTGTTTATATATCATCTTAGATTGAATGCTACTATAACTAAATCAGTGTATATTCTGATTTTCACCTTTTACAGCTATTTCCAGCAAATAATCAATATACAGTGATGAAATCAGGTTAAATAAAAATTAATCAATTTCCATTTTTCATCAAAGACTTTATTTAGTTTTCAACTTTTGTTTTTAAATAACCAACCAAGTTGTTTAAAAATGACTTACTGACATCAATATCAATATCAATATCATTCTCATTAGAATAATTAGGAATTTTCTGTAATGTTTTTTTCTCTACATCTACCGCTTTTGGTTCTCTAGACTTTAAAGCATATGAGGTTTCTTGAGTATCCAAAATAGATAAATTTGCTGCAAATGCCTCAGATGATAATTGACCAAATCCATTTGTAGAATTCAAATCAGAAAATTCTTTAGTATTTTCAATTAGAGACAATTTCTTGTTATCCATAATAAAAGTTTCTTTTGCTAAATTGCTGACAATTAATCGGAAAGCAATCTGCTGTACTTTTTCTAGGGGAACTAACAACTTATTAGCTATTTGACTCAAATCAGTTTCACCATTCGCATATTCCCAAACTCTTGACTCTTGAGAATCCAACTGTATATTAGATATCATTTCTGTTTTCTTTAAGATAGCTGAGGTTGGATCTGGTAGTTTTGCTGTTAATGCAGACCAGTTTCGCAAGTTCCGTAAACCTTTGATTGTGGCTTCAGTGGTTATCATACTTAGTCCAGTCATTTCTGCAACTGGGATGGGAGCCTGAGAATCAAAACTAAATTTACCATTGTCAAGTTCAAATAAACGACTAACTTGTCCCATTATTTGGATACGAAACAATAGTGTTAGCTGTTCTGCTGAAAGCAAGCCTTGAGATTTAAGGCACAAGCCCATTGTCATTTTTCCACCGCTAGCTTGAAACTTTTCCATAGCAGTATTTTGATTTACCCAGCCTCTCTGATTAATCAGTGAAACTAAACCTTGATTATCTAGCTTACTAGCTGCTGCTACGATACGACCCTGACGCAGCCATATATAATAATTCTCAATTGGTTTATCCCGCTCGTCTTTCAAACTACGAATACTAAGCAAGCCAGTTTTGAATCCTTTTTCTACAAATTCAAATATTTCTGGTAAAGAAAATTTAGATAAGTAACCAGTAAATGCCATATCTCTTCCTAGGAATAATACTCTTTGAGGCAACAATAATTAATCGATTTATTCTACTGTCTGAGACCGGAAATATTTATCAATAAGTGTATTGTAAAATTTTGAATAAAAATATTAAGTAAAGCATTGATTGTATAAATACAATTTGTATAATAGCTTTTTATATATTTTTAATTGCCAGATTTATTTTTATATAAATATTTCACTGGAATCAGACAAATACATGAGTCATAACTTAAGGCTATGAAGGAGAAGTGGGTTTACATTAATCATGCTTAAATAGAAAATAATAGTTATATAATATTATTAAGTTAATTAAAATTTGGGAAATTATATTAATAACACATATAGAATATTTTTTCTATTGTAAACACAGATATCAAATAATTACACAGTCATAGGTTTTGAAGCATTATACTGCGCGTAATGTTGTACTAAATTAATGAGAGCATTAGCAACAGAAGACATTTCATTAGGATTAACTAGAACAACAGGAGGTTGAGAATTGATATCGTAATAACCCAAAGCAGTAATAATATTTTCCTGAGACCATGCATCAGGACAATCCATATGAGTCAATCCAATAATCATGGGAATTTGCACTCTTTGATTCATGTAAGAAACTACTTGACGAGCGTGACGAAATTCTCCGGGTCTATGGGCAGCTACTAGCAATATATAAGCATGAGCCTTGCGAATTAACATATCCCAGATAAAATTAAATCTTTCTTGACCTGGTGTACCGTAAAGATGCAGTGCCATATCTGGGTTAAACTGCAATCTACCAAAATCAAAAGCAACAGTAGTGTTTTGCTTAAGTAATGAAGTTGAATCTGTTGCTTTGCGGTCTGTATCTACAGCTTCAATTTCGCTAATTGAACGAATAAATGTAGATTTACCAGCCCCAACTGGGCCGGTCACAACCATACGCATGATTTCCATAGAACTTACTCAAAAAAATAGACAACAGGGTGAAATAATCGATTATCAATAATATAAATCATGGTTTTATTTTATTAATAATTGTTGTTATTTCGGAGAAAATGACGGTTAAATCATTTTTTTGCTTTCATCTCCGGTTAATTACTTGTATATTGAGAGGAAGCATTTCTTTATAAACCGATCTAGAAAAATCATAGAAAAATTATTTACCTATTCAAAATGAATAAACAAAGTAATAAAAGTGGACAGGAGCAAATTGAATAGGATTATTTGATTACTCAATTTTTGTATTCATATTTTTATGATTTTTGAACCACATAATTGATGTCATCAAACAAAATTATTCTTTATTCCAACTTACATCAAAACTAATTTTAGTTCTTCTGTCAGTCGCTTTATTTCTAGCATCAATAAACCTTGTTTAGCTGATTTACTAGCTAATACTAGTAATACGGCATCATCTCCACAGTTGGTTAACACGCCATAGCCTTTATCGCCTTCAACGAAAATTTCGTCTATACTACCTCTAGATAATTCACTACCTATACGTTCTCCCAAAGAAAGCATCGCCGCAGACATGGCTGATACTTTCTCATCATCCATCGCACTTGGTAATACTGAAGCTAAAGATAAACCATCGGGAGAAACAAGTGTTGTACCTTGAATATCACTAGTACCACTTACAAAATTTTGTAAAATACTTTCGATTTTGCCAGCATTGATAGGCATTTTTCTGTCCTTATTACTTGTTCAAATTCATCAAAATAGGAAAATTAAACTCAATTTAGTTATTAATTCAAATAAAAAAAGTTACTTGTCTCAGTATCTTGTGCCTATACGTATGATGAAAATCTTAAAAGCGGCACAATAAAGCTACATTCTTTGACTTGATTTTTATAGCTAAATTTAGCTTTTCGTCTTAATACTGAGTGATTAAAAAATATCAATTTTTATTGGTGTAAGATATGAGTTATACCAAAGGCGAAAACTCAAAAATGTCGTAATTTGCACCTTGAAGCACGGATTCGGTATGGGTTCCTTTCAAGCGCTTCTGTGTAATTTCTTCTAAAGCTCCCCAAATCACACCCAAAGTATATTTACATTTACGAGATGAACCTTCAGGTTCGCCAACAGAATATAAGCCTTCTGAAGTAAAAACTTTAATTACTCCATCTCCTTCAACAATTTTGTTTATTTTTACAAGTTTGGTTCCATTTACACCTAATGCAGAACAGATTTTATCTGTAATTAAATCCCAATCAGCACTAATTCCTGTCAAACCTAATGTTTCAGCCAAATTTTTACCACGATTGCGACCGGCTGCTGTCAAGGCGATCGCGGTTGTTTTCTCTCCTAACTCTTCCTCCATGCCAATGATCGCAGCTTTAAAACAAGTAATACCGACAAAATCTCCAAGTTCTTGACGTAACATGAATAACTAGCTTTTAGATAACTGCACCTCCGATTATCTGTGGACAGTTTTCAAACGCCAACAGGGTTTATACCCATTGAATAATTAATTATTTATAATATTATATTAGTATAATTACTTAGAAAAATATTATATGTTTAGTTATATTTATTTTGAGTAAACTATAAATAATATTATTGTATGATTGAGAAAAATTTTATTGTAATTTTCTACAGGTCTCTTGCATCAAAATTAAGTACCCAGCAGTTCGGAGTGTATCTATAGAAATAAATTTTTTAAATATAAAAGGAGAATGTTTATTCTCCAAATATGAATAGATGAGCTATTCTTTAATCGCTGACTTTTTCGCTTCAATTGCTTCTCTGAGGTTTCCCCGATGTTGGGAAAGAAGCTTGTCACCTTGTTCTTTATCTAAACCAGTTTCATGCATTAAAATTGCTAGCTTGACCCATTTGCCGCTACGTTCGAGTAAACTACTAGCAGCTTCGCGACTCAAATTAGTTAAATCTTGTAAAATTCGTAAAGCTCTATCTCGTAATTTTTGATTTGTAACTGCTACATCTACCATGCGATTGCCGTAAACTTTACCAAGTTTAACCATTACACCTGTAGAAATAATATTTAAAGCTAACTTTGTTGCAGTACCAGCTTTTAAGCGAGTTGAACCAGCTAATATTTCTGGCCCTGTAAGCAAGCGAATATCAACGTCAACTTCCACACTGACTTGCTCGGATGGAACGCAAGCCATGAATACAGTAGTTGCACCCCGACTTTTTGCTGCATTAATAGCACCGTGGACAAAGGGAGTAGTTCCGCCTGCGGTTATACCTACTATCACATCAAGGTGAGTAATTTCTCGTTGTGCCATAGCAGCTTCGCCATCTTGAGCGCGGTCTTCTAAGTCCTCAGAACTACGTAGTAGGGCACCGGCACCGCCAGCAATTATACCTTGTACTAATTCTGGAGGAGTACAAAAAGTCGGGGGACATTCAGCAGCATCTAACACCCCTAACCTACCAGAAGTACCCGCACCCACGTAAAACAAGCGTCCGCCTTTTTCAAGACTTTGGGCTGCTAAATCAATCGCTTTCGCTAAATTTTCTTTTGCAGCACTAACCGCAGCGACAGCTTTTGCGTCTTCACGATTAAACAGTTCGACAAATTCCATGCTGCTTAACTGGTCTAAATTAAGACTATCAGGATTAACTTGTTCGGTTAGTAAATGTCCGCGTTCTTGCAAATCTGTCATGTGTTTTAATCCTTGATTAATGCCAAACCAATTCTAGATTTTAGATTCAGTTGCTTGTAATTTCATTTTGTAGAGACGATTAATAATATTACGTCTCTACTTTGAAATTTATACCCGGTTTTATCCGTAGGTTTAACCAGAAATCACAATTTTCTGCATCTTATAACAATCCTTCCAGTTTGCGACGGATATTGTCTAGTTCAGTATTTGACATTTCCTCTTCTTTTTGGACTTTTGGTTCGGTAGGAGTTGAACCGTCTTCACGCCAATCAGTTTCATCCACGTTTTGTTCTGGAGGAACTACTAAGTCGCCGTTAGAAGGAACGACTTCGTAGTCATAATCAGCGCTTTTACAAAACTGTTCTATTTCTGACATATCCATTGGTTCGACTGCGGGAGTAGGAAAATCCTGCGCTTCTAGCATTAATGCAAAGCGCGTAGCGTCGTCTTCGGATTCAAACATCAACACTTTATTGCGATCGCCAATCCGAATTGTATGAATTCCCTCATTTTCTGTACGGGCATTAAAGATTAACACAAAAACGCGCCCCATCTGTAATCACCTTTCCTTTTGTTTGGGTTCTATCCATATTAAAGTTCTAGGATGCACTTGGGGGAAAGTTGAAGTAATAATTCTCGCTTTCTTAACATTTTCCTGAATCGGCTTTTATTTTCACGGGAATATAAAAAGCGCAGTTTCAATTAAGCGTGCTGTTTCAATTTTGATTATTTTTGCCTGGATTACTCAAAATTACTGTTAAAAATAGTGAAGCAGCGCGGTATTGGGGGTTTCCCCCCGAAGTTTGGGGGAAGAACATCTTCCCCGAAGTTTGGGGGAAGAGTATCTTCCCCCCAACTTCTCTCCCCCAACTTCTCTCCACTCGCTGTTGCTGTTAGCGAAGCGTCTCCCGGAGGGAGATACCCGAAGGGGTTAAATAAACTTTCTGAATCAAGAAAAACGTTAAAGCAAGCAGGCAATTCCAAATTATTCTTGTTATTCAAAGGTTATTAAGGCTCGAACCAGCGAGTTATTCTAGAAAGGTTTATAGCAAGCGTACTATGAATCACATATCAACCTGTAGGTTGCATCGACTAAAGTCAGAAGTAACATAAAATGACTAATTCCTCTTCTACTAAAAAATTTACCAAATACCAAAATAGCAAACGTTTGTGGCTTTTGATACTTAGTCGCGGTGGGTTGGCTTTTGGTGGACTGCTAGTTATGGGAATTTCTTTGGGAATCTGGCGACTACAGGTTTTTATTCGACAAGATTTAGCTCCGCTAGTAGAAAAAAATCTCACTAATATTATCGATCGCCCGCTTGAGTTAGGGGAAGTAGAGGGCTTTTCGCCTCACGGGGTGAGGTTTGGAGCTTCGGCTGTTCCCAAGACAGCAAAAGATTCGGATACAGTTAAAGCTGATGCTATAGAGGTTGGATTTGACCCGCTAAAGTTATTGTTCAATCGTAGATTAAACCTAGATATAACTTTAGTCAACCCAGTTGGCTATGTGGATCGAGACAAACAAGGACGTTGGATTACGACTAAAATTGTCTTACCCGAAGAACCCGGAGCCATTGCTATAGATGTAGAAAAAGTTCAGTTACGTAATGGAAGTGTAACATTAATGCCTTTGGAAGAGAATCGGCAAGTATCTCCCAAGGTAGTATTTTCAGGGCTTAATGGTTACGCTAAGTTTTTCGATAATTATCAAGGAGTTAGATTTGAAGTCGGGGGAAAACCAGGACGCAGTGGTAATGTTTCGGTGAGGGGTAAGGTAGGGATTAAAACAAAAACGGGTAATTTAGATTTACAGGTAGAAGATTTAATTGCATCAGAGGTAACACCTCTTGTGGAGCTACCAATTAATCTCAAGGGGGGGAAAATAAATGGGGATTTACAGGTAAAATTACCTGCTGGGGAAAAAATACAGCCTTTATTATACGGCA
>JBCBPQ010000031.1:0-44399 GCA_039820645.1 Cyanobacteria bacterium J06633_8
CAACTGCCTTCCCAACCAGCTGATAGTAATAGCAGTGCCCCAACAGATGTCACTCCAGTAGTGGCACTCAAAGAGCTTGTGGCACGGCTGCATCGGGAGCAGAATAAAATCCAAGATTTACTTTCGTCTTTAGGATTTGCTCTGCGGAGTTTCAATAACTTAAACCAATTTTTGGAACTAATACCGTTGATGGCAACTAGGGTAACTGATGCCGATGGTAGTGCTTTGTTTCTCTATAAACCGAATGGCCAAGTTCGATTAGAACAGCTACATTGGCAAGATAGCCGTCAACGGAAAAATATACGTAAGGCTTTAGAAGCAGCTAGCAGTCAAATTTCTTTGCCAACTAATGTTACACCTTTAGCAACCACCACTGGAATGTTAGATGCTCATATGCATCGTTGTTTGGGGCCAGATATGCAAGCTTTTGGTACTGCAATTTTGGTTAAGCATATGGAACGTGGATGGCTTTACGTTTTAAGTCGAGATCCCGAATATACCTGGACAGAAACTAGACAAAAGTTAGTACGTTTAGTTGCCGATCAAACCGCAGTTGCAATTGAAAATGATGAGTTAGGGGTAGAATTACGTAAGAAAGAACGACTTGACCAAGAATTAGAAATTGGTGCAGAAATTCAACGGCGACTTTTGCCCCGTCAATGTCCAAATATTCCAGGTGTTGCTTTAGCTGCTAGATGTAAACCAGCAAACCATGTAGGCGGAGACTATTATGATTTTATCCCTACGAATCATAACTTAACGATTAAAGGTAAAGGCTCGGATAATCCTGATGCCAATCGTTGGGCTATGGTTATCGGAGATGTGATGGGTAAAGGTGTACCTGCCGGTTTAATCATGACGATGATGCGGGGCATGTTAAGGGGTGAGGTATTACACTTAAATTCTCCAGCCCAAATTTTACAAAACTTGAATCGAGTTATGTATGCGGATTTGGATAATTCAAGTCGTTTTATTACCTTGTTCTACTCGGAATACGACCCCCACAAACGGCTTTTATCTTACAGTAATGCCGCACATAATCCTCCTTTATGGTGGCACGCCGCAACAAAAACTGTTAGTCGATTAGACACTAATGGAATGCTTATAGGTTTAGAAGCTAACAGTCAGTACGAAAATGGTCAAATATATTTAGAGCCAGGTGACACTATTATTTATTACACTGATGGGTTAACTGATGCCGCTTCCCCTTCTGGCGAGCGTTTTGATGAAGAAAATTTAATTATTGCTTTTAATAATGCTTGCAGGTATTACAAAGAGCCACAAGAAATACTTGATTGTCTATTTGATGAAATTAAGCAATTCATCGGTACAGATAGGCAAAACAATGATGATATGACATTAGTTGTTTTCCAAGCGCGATGAATTGCTGCTTAGTTATTAGTTATTAGTTATTAGTTGTTAGTTGTTAGTTGTTAGTTGTTAGTTTTTAGTTGTTAGTTTTTAGTAGTAAGCAACTAATAACTAATTAAAATACTAGTACATCACGGCTTAAATAAAGCAACCATTACAAATGGCTGAAAAGCCCAGAAAATCAAACTTCTTACTTCTTACTTCTTACTTCTTACTTCTTACTTCTTACTTCTTACTTCCGCGAAGCCGTACTAGGGTTTTACCCTGATTTTGAACGTCTTCCTTTGTATAACAAACGCCATCAATTTTGATGCCTTGTTTATCAATTAGGGTGATTGTACCGCCTTCATTTTCTAATGAAATACTGTTGTTAACTAAAGGTACTTGCAGTATTTCTCCTGGATTAATAGCACCATCTAAATGATGTTTACGTTTATCGTAATCGGTTAGTGCCCATCCATTTAAATCAACCGTTACGGTTGAAGTATTAATCAAAGTTACCGTTTCCGTATTATTTTTACTACTTGCAGGATTTACTAAAGCAGCCAAAATGCGGATGTCGGCAGTACTCGCGGCGAGGAAAGAATCTAATCTATCGCCATTTTTATCGTCAGTGTGAAAAGATTGCGATTGAAAGCTTAAAAAGATGCCAACCCACTGTTCGCGGTTGGGAAAGTGAATTAGCATTCCTCCATCTTGCCAAACTCCGTTATCTTTTTGGAATTTACCTGTACTACCTTGATTCATGTCGATGTCATGAATACCGTTACCGGGAAGAAAATCAAAATATTTGTCCTTGCTGTCTTTTTCTGGACCCCATTGTTCACCAAAGGCGTAGATAACGGCATCTTCGCTAGTTAGCGATCGTCCAACATACAATTCAATTAATTCATTTAAATCGTTGTCGGGGCCGGGAACATCGTGAGGTAATGGTTTCATCTGAGTTGTATCAAACAAATTACCTCGAAGGTAGTCCAAAGCTAGTCCACCGGGTTTTCGATCCAAATGATTGAATCCGTAATCTAATTTACGCAATTCTTGAGTAATCGGATGTTCAAAATTATCGTCTACAAAATACAGTAATTCCGAAGGACTAAGCTTTGATTTTACATTAACAGCGATGCGATGTTTTTCTGGATTTGTATTGATAAGAACCTGATAATGAGGATTTTTACCTTCCCCTAATTTTCTATCAGTTGCTTTACCTTTAAGAACACCGTAATTTTTTAAAGGCATAGTAGATGTCTCCTGATGACCTGATGTTAGGTGTAACGACCATATCCAGCATTAGAATAATGGTCGCCAAGATGCGGAAATGTCAGTTATAGCACCTATTTTTTTATACAACCAGCTTTAGGGAGATCCAAAAAATAAAATATCCAGCTTTATCAAATACATTTCGGAGAAAACCTAAATTGATGGGGGTTCCGCCCCGAAGGCGGAACCCAAAGCTGGATATTTTATTACTTGTAAGTGCCTTAGAAAAATTTTTGACAGTTGATAGAATGTAATTTATTTTCCTCAAACAACCAATTCCAATAAGCTGGGATAACTAAAAGAATTCTCAGTTTGCAAAAGAAAACTTTCATAATCGCTGAATACCAAATCACCTGTAGCTAGAAGATTGTCTTTTAAATTAAAATCTTCACCAAAAGCTTCCAATGCAAGACTCCACCATTTAGTTCCATTGATTTCTATGGTACTAAGTTCCAAACTACAGCCATTGTCTATATCTATATCAGTCGAAACAGCTTTCGGTGATTTTGACACGACTGTGTAAAGTTGCAAATAGCGGACTTTTTCAACTTTTACCCACAGGGGATTATCAGTAATTTGTTCCAGAGAAAAGCTTTCTCCAGTTGAATCCAAACATCGCCACTTTTTCCATTTTTCAACATTTCCTTTTACTGAAGAACCAGATTGCATAATTGTTTTTTCTGGATAACGCCATTTAACTTCCAATCCTCCTTGACGTAACTTAATTCCTAAATAATTGCATTTAGGAGTGTAAAGATACACATCTTCTCTTTTTTCTGGTAATTTTGTGGGTGATACAAGACAATCGTGCTTGAACCAAGATTCAATATTTTCGGGAATATCACCCGAGTTGAACCAGCGAACTTCGTAAGTTGTCAGCATACGTGGGACAATAAAACGATAAATTACCCTTACCGGGAGCATAATTTCCAGCCTAAAGGAACCAGAACCAATGTGGAAAAGAATTTCAATTACTTTATTTTTAGTGCTTAGTTTTTGCCTGACAAATATTGCTACAGCAGCAGCAGCGGCACTTAACAGTTATTCAGACTCAACCGATGGCTATCAATTCTTATATCCTGCTGGCTGGGTGGAAATACAAATCAGCAAGGGTCCTGATGTTGTTTTTCACGATATCATCGAAACAAGTGAAAATGTTTCTGTAGTAATAAGTCCGGTTCCATCAGGTAAAACTTTGACGGAACTAGGTACACCTACAGAAGTGGGGTATAAGCTGGGGAAAAATGCTCTTGCTCCCGAAGGTTCTAATCGTAAAGCAGAATTGGTTAACGCCGAACAAACACAAGGCGAAGATGGTAAAACTTATTATTTACTAGAGTATTTAGTCAAATTTCCTAATAATCGAGACCGTCACAACCTTGCTAGCATGACTGTAAGTCGCGGTAAGTTGTTCACTTTTAATGCTTCAGTACCCCAAAGACGTTGGAATCGTATGAGGCGATTTATTCAAGATTCCGTAGGCTCTTTCCGCGTTGATTAATCAGTTAACAGTTAACAGTTATCAGTTAACAGTTATCAGTTAACAGTTATCAGTTAACAGTGAGCAGTTAATTCCTAACTCCTAACTCCTAACTCTTAACTTCTAACTCCTAACTCCTAAATGTTTCCCCATCTATAGCGAAAAATATGGGTACTCTAACTTTTGTTCTCGCTTCCGCTTCAACTGCCCGTCGTCGTTTGTTACAAAATGCTGGAATTCAGCCTTTTGTTTGTCCCAGCGATTTTGATGAGTCGCAGATTCAACTTGAAAATCCAGCGGAGTTAGTTGAAACTCTGGCTTTACGAAAGGCTGAAGCTGTCGCACCGCATTTTCAGTCAGCTTTAATAATGGGTTGCGATTCAGTTTTAGCTATCAATGGCAAAATTTATGGTAAACCTGGCTCACAGGAAGAAGCACGTCAGCGCTGGCTAATGATGCGAGGTAATTATGGCGAACTTTTTACCGGTCACGTTTTTGTCGATAATGTTCAAAATCGTAATTTAGTAAAACATCAAGTAACAAAAGTTTATTTTGCGACTGTTAGCGATGAGGAAATTGATGCTTATGTTGCTACCGAAGAACCTCTTAAATGTGCTGGTGCTTTTGCATTGGAAGGAAAAGGTTCTGTTTTTATCGAAAAAATTGAAGGTTGTCACAGTAATGTGATTGGCTTAAGTATGCCGTTGCTGCGGATAATGTTAACGGAGATGGGGTATTCTATTGCTGATTTTTGGAGATAAATAGTTTGCTTTTTGGAGATATTTGTGGCTAATTAATTGTTGCTAGGGAGCGAGACGCTCCCACTACAATTACATTACCTCTAAGTCCAATCAAACTAATAACCAAGAAATTGCTGTCGCTTTTCCATTTTTTGATTAATGCTCCCTATTATTTCTACAATCCCTTTGCGTCAGATGGCTTCTGGGGATATTTTCTCGCTACAGGTTTACAAATTTATTGGCGCTACTGCTGGCAAAAAAGTTTATATTCAGTCAAATCTTCATGGAGCAGAAATTGTAGGAAATGCTGTTATTCACCAGTTGATTGAGTTTTTGTGTACTTTAGATAATACGGATTTAATTGGAGAAATATGGCTGCTTCCGGTTTGTAATCCTATGGGAACTAATCAACGCTCTCATCACTTTTCTTCTGGTAGATATTCCGCTTATGAAGCTAAAGATTGGAATCGGATTTTTTGGGATTATGAGAAGGATATATCCCAAAGTAATCAAAGTGGGGAGAATCAGTTATTCGCATTTGCTAAATCTCAGATTAATCTAGATATAGAAGAGATTAAAATAAATTTTTTAGACGCAATTAAACAACAATTTACCAAGCTTGCAGATAAAGTCAATTCCGATAGCGGCGTACCCTATACTGACAAGTTTCGCTACAAATTACAATCTCTAAGCTTAGATGCTGATTACTTGATTGATATTCATAGCTCAACAAATCAAGGTTTAAACTATCTATATTATTTTCGCGATCGCGAAGAAAGTGCTAAATTTTTTCTTCTCGATTTTGGCATTTTATTAGACGAATATGACGGAGACGCTTTTGACGAAGCTTTTATTAAACCTTGGTTGGCACTTGAAGAATGTTTTTTGCAGTTGGGTAGAACAATTAAATTTGATGTGGAAGCTTGGACCTTTGAACTCGGGAGAGGAATGGAAATGATTCCCAATTCAGTCACAAAAGGCGTTCGAGGTATAAAGAATTATTTAAAGCAAAAGGGCGTTTTCTCTTCATGTTTTAAATTGGATGATATTCCACAACTAAATCATGACATGATTTTTAAAACTAAAAGTAAAGCAACAAAATATTATGCAACGGTTGGTGGGATGATTCAATCAAGAATTGCCCTGGGTAGGGAGGTAAGAGCAGGAGAACAACTCTATCAAATTCTTAGTTTTAATAAAGAAGGTAAATTACCTACAACAGTAGATATTTTTGCCCATCAAGATGGATTTGTGTACGATGTTTCTACAAATCAGTCAGTAAATGAAGGTGAGTTTGTATTAGGAATTATTTAATATAGGAAATAGGGCATGGGGTATGGGACATAGGGAGCCTTTACTGGGTAGCACTGAATACCATGAAATCGCACCCGATTTAGTATTAATGGCTTTCTTTCGTCGTGTTTTTAATGGTGGTGGAACCTTAGAGCGAAAATATCCAATTGGCATGAATAAAGTTAAAATATCATTCACCCGTAGGGTGTGGATCGTCAATTGAGATAAGATAAAAAGCAGAAGAATTAATTATTGAAGCTACTGCCCAAGAAGTTTGTTCAGAATTAATTCGCGTTCTATTAACAACGGAGCGGCTGCGATGATCCACACTCTTCGAGTGAATGACAATATTTATACTAAATAACCTGGTCAAATATCTGGTCAAATAAAATCTATTTTCTATTCCCAGTAAACGCGATATAAAAATAAAATCATTGATAATTGTTAATTGTTAATTGTTTATAAAAGGTGAATAGTATTCAAGATAATAACTTTTCTAATCCAGGAGAAGTTCTCATTCCTAGCGCTCCTCCGGGATTTAAGTCGGGTTTTATCGGTATTATCGGTCGTCCGAATGTCGGTAAATCTACTTTGATGAATCAATTGGTTGGTCAAAAAATTGCGATTACATCACCAGTTGCTCAAACTACGCGGAATCGACTGCGGGGTATTTTAACTACAGAAGAAGCACAACTAATTTTTGTAGATACACCAGGAATCCATAAGCCCCATCATCAATTAGGGGAAGTTTTGGTGAGAAACGCTAAAATAGCTATCGAATCTGTTGATGTTTTATTATTTGTAGTTGATGGTAGTACGGCTTGCGGTGGTGGAGATAAGTATATTGCTTCGTTGCTCGAACGTACTACTACGCCCGTAATTTTGGGTATTAATAAAATTGATAGTCAACCTGAAGATTCTCAGTTGATAGACGAAAGTTACTTTGAATTATCTCGGGTTGGGGAATGGCAAACAGCAAAATTTTCCGCGAAAACAGGTGATAGACTTCTCGAAGTACAAAAATTATTAATAGAACATTTAGAACCAGGACCATATTATTATCCTCCCGATTTAGTCACCGACCAACCCGAACGTTTTATTATGGGTGAACTAATTCGGGAACAGATTCTGCTGCTAACTCGCGAAGAAGTTCCCCATTCAGTAGCCGTCAGCATCGATTTAGTTGAAGAAACGCCTAAATTAACCCGTGTACTAGCAACAATCAACGTCGAACGCGATTCTCAAAAAGGTATTTTGATTGGGAAAGGTGGAGGAATGCTCAAGTCTATTGGCAGCGCTGCAAGACAACAAATTCAAAAGTTAATTGCAGGCAAGGTTTACTTGGAATTATTCGTCAGAGTACAAGCGAAATGGCGACATTCACGCATAAGATTGGCAGAATTGGGATATAGGGTTGAGGAGTAATGGGCATTGGGCATTGGGTATTGGTAATTGGTAATTGGTAATTGGTAATTGAAATTTGAAAACTTAAAAGTACCATTTTTAACTCAAATTCCATTACCTATTACTCATTACCTATCTGATTAATGCACTGCTCCTATTGATGTTTCTTCTTCTACAATGGGACTACGTAAGTCTTCTACTAAGGCTTGAATTTCAGCTGGTGGTGGTGGTGTTAAACGCGAAACTATTAAGGTTACGATTAAGTTAATTACCATACCTAATGTACCGATACCTTCAGCAGAAACGCCGAAAAACCATGTTGGCATTCCGGCAAATTTTACGCCGATGATATAGGCTGTGGTGAAAATTAAGCCCGTTAACATTCCGGCGATGGCACCTTCTCTATTTGTGCGTTTATCGAATATTCCTAAAAATATCGCTGGGAAAAAGCTGGCTGCTGCTAAACCAAAAGCAAATGCTACTACTTGGGCTACAAACCCAGGTGGGTTAACTCCAAAGTATCCGGCGACTACTAAGGCAAAACCTACCATAATTCTGCCGACGAATACCCGCCTAGTTTCCGATGCATGGGGATTAATCATTCGGAAATAAACGTCGTGAGCAATGGAGCTTGAAATTACCAGCAGTAAACCAGATGCTGTAGATAAGGCTGCTGCTAAACCTCCTGCCGCTACTAATGCAATTACCCAAGGTGCAAGTTTTGCTACTTCTGGGGTGGAAAGTACGATGATATCTCTATCAATTGTGATTTCGTTAGTTTCTTTTTCTGGAGTTAACTGTAATTTTCCATCGCCGTTTTTATCTTCAAAAGCTAATAATCCGGTACTTTCCCATTTTTTTGCCCAATCTAGCTGCTGCACTTCTGTAACGGTTTTGTTGTGCAATGAATCAATTAAGTTATAGCGAGCAAACATCGAAAGGGCTGGAGCGGTGGTATAAAGTATGGCAATTAACAATAATGCCCAACCAGCAGAATAACGAGCGGCTCGGACGTTAGGAACTGTGTAGAATCTAACGATTACGTGGGGTAAGCCTGAGGTTCCCACCATTAAGGCAAGGGTAATAAAAAGTACGTCCAACATTGTTTTGTTTGCAAATGGCTTGGTATATTCCTGAAAACCCAAGTCAACTTGAACGGCGTTTAATTTATCGGCAATATCGCTAAAGGTAAATGCAAATTGCGGAATCGGATTTCCCGTCAGATAAACGGCGATTGCAATTGCGGGAATAAGATAAGCAATAATTAGTACGCAATACTGTGCAACTTGCGTCCAGGTAATGCCTTTCATACCTCCTAATACGGCGAAAAAACCCACAATTACCATACCGATGATTACACCAGTATTGATATCTACTTGCAAAAACCGGCTGAAAACAATACCAACACCCCGCATTTGTCCGGCAACGTATGTCAACGAAACAAAGATGGCGCATATTACAGCAACCAATCGGGCAAATTGTGAATAGTAGCGATCGCCAACAAAGTCGGGTACGGTGTATTTACCAAATTTTCGTAGGTATGGAGCTAATAGTAAGGCTAAAAGTACGTAACCTCCAGTCCACCCCATCAAGTAAATTGAGCCATCGTAACCCAAGAAAGAAATTAGCCCAGCCATGGAAATAAACGAAGCTGCTGACATCCAGTCTGCGGCTGTAGCTGCACCATTCGCGAGAGCAGGTACACCTTGTCCGGCGACAAAAAAGCCTTTACTATCTTTAACGCGAGACTGCCAACCAATGTAAGCGTATATTAAAAACGAAGCCCCAACAAATAAAATTGTCCAAATTTCTACTGACACAGTTTTACCCTACCTTCTAATATTATGTTCGCGGTCTAATTTATCCATTTGCACGGCGTAAATAAAAATCAACACCACAAATACTAGGATTGAACCCTGCTGTGCCATCCAAAAGCCGAAGGGTACTCCAAAAAAACGGATTGCATTTAGGGGTTCGACTAGCAAAATACTAAATACTAGAGATACCGTTGCCCAAACTATTAAAAGATTGCGAATTAAAGCTACATTTTTCCGCCAATAAGCGCGGTAGTTTTCGTTATTCATTTTTTATCGTTAGAAATGCATGAGAAATAATAACAGCAAATAGAGGTTTGAATGTAAGTATGCGGTGATACCAACAGTATTTTTAATAACTATTAAAGGTTATGTAAAGCGTTTCACAAGTATTCCACCATTTATATTTAGTTCAATCGCAGTGGAAATTATACAGTTTCAACCAGAAAGATGTTCAATTACTACACGAATAATTATCTTTGTTTTTTGATTAAACCCTTTTTTATAAACTGATTGAGCTATATGTAGCCCGAACGACGTTTATATACCTAATAAAATAAACACATTTCTGCAACTGTGTTTCAGATATGTAACAATTTGTAAAAGACTTTAATCCTTATAAAAGCTTTGGCGGCTCTATAATTACCAGAAATTAATCAGGTTTGTTTGAGAAGAGGAATTTTGGTAATTCAAGATAAACGGTAAATAGCTATTGTTGGGCATTTTTGTAAGCGAATATCAAGATGAATAAAAAATATGGGTAACTGATAGCTGTAAAATCAACTATCAATTACCCTATTTCATTAGCCATTACCTAATATTAGGTTAGCAAATTTAAAAAATTATAGAAGCTAGATATTTTGCAATATTTGATTATATTTTGGCATTTTTATCGATAAAACTTCATATTTACCATAAATATATATAGTCATAACTTCATATATTTTTATCTGAACTATTAAACTGGTACCGATAAAACTTGTTTAAAAAATAATAATGTTTTTACATATATAAAATTAAATTTTGTTATTGTGGAATGGCTATAAACAAAGCGGTCTCAAAGCTGAGCAATGATAATTGTTCTATAGAAATATAAAAATTTCATTGATTTGATGATTTTTTATATCCAAAGTTTGATGCAAAATGTTCTTAAAAATATGATAATGAAAAATATATGAATAAGTTTATTTTGAACAATAGTTAAAAATATATCCGACTCTATTTATATAGAAATTTCTGAATTTAACATATTGAACATAAGTAGCGATTGCATAGTATAAATTTTTCAAACAAACTAAAAAGAGGTTTAATAATCAGAATGGGAATAACACAAAAAGTTTGCTGTCCCAATTGTGGCTGTAAATGTGAAAGACATAATATTTATGAAAGCCAAATATGTCGCACAAGCTGTGGGAATTGCGATTATTTAATGATTAACTGTACCCGTACCGGAAAAGTTATTGAAGCTTACGCTCCCGGTATTTATGCAAAGAAATAATCAGCGAACAGTTAACAGTTAACAGTGAACAGTGAGCAGTTAACAGTTAACAGTTAACAGTGAGCAGTGAGCAGTGAGCAGTTAACAGTTAACAGTGAGCAGTTAGGAGTGTAGAGACGGGGCGCAGTGCTACGTCTGAACAGTTAGGAGTTAGCAGTAAGCAGTGAGCAGTAAGCAAATGATCAACTTTGATTTTATTATTAACTGCTTAAAGGTTATTTCCACTCATTACTCATTACTCATTACTCATTACTCATTACTCTCCCCTTGTCTCACCATCCTATTTTTTACTGGCTCGTAACTGTCCGCAAGCAGCGTCTGTTTCTAAACCACGGGAGTAACGGACGCTGTGTGCGGTATGGTGTTTTTCTAAAGCATATACAAAAGCTTGAATTCGTTCGTTATTGGGGCGTTTGTAATCTACTTCTTGGATAGGATTATAAGGAATTAAGTTTACATGACTTTGAAATCCGCGTAACTGTCTCGATAGTTGATGTGCGTGTTCGGGAAGGTCGTTGACACCGGCGAGTAATATATATTCAAAAGATACTCTGCGTCCGGTCATTTCTACGTAGTCGCGACATTCAGCAAATAATTCTTCAATTGGGAATTTACGAGCGCTGGGAATAATTTCCTCTCGTAACTCCTGATTTGGTGCGTGAAGACTGACAGCGAGGGTTGCTTGTAAACGATATTTTGCTAAGTTACGAATACGCCCGGGGATACCTACTGTAGAAAGAGTTAGGTTACGCTGTCCAATTCCCACATCTTTATTAAGACATTGAATTGCGCCTAAAGTATTATTCACATTTAACAACGGCTCACCCATACCCATAAATACGATGTGACTAACTCGTTGTCCAAAATCTTCCTGTACGGTTAAAACTTGGTCTACAATTTCGCTACGAGTCAGATTTCGCTTGTAACCTCCCTTACCAGTAGCGCAGAAATCGCAAGCCATCGGACAACCAACTTGAGTAGAAACGCAAACTGTTAAACGTTCTAAAGCATCTGGATTATCTGCTTGTCGGTTCCTACTTTTTCCCCATTTTTTGAAAGTTGGCATACCGACAGTTTCGATAATTTCGCCATCTGCCAGTTCTAAAAGATACTTTACGGTACCGTCGGGTGCTGTAGAACGATGTCGTAATTGAGAACGTCCGATGGCAATGGAGGCTACAGATTCCCGCCATTGTTTAGAAAATACTGTGATATCAGTTAAAGAACGAACGCCTTTTTGATATATCCACTGATGTAACTGTTTTCCTCTGTAAGCTGGTTGTTCCTGTGCTTGTACCCAAGCAGTCAATTCTTCTAAAGATGCTCCTAATAAAGGAGGAATAGAAATTTTTGGGAATTCAGGAGTGGGAGGTTTGGATGAAGTTGCTACAGTTTTCACAGACATAGTGGAATCGCGATCGCTAAAAAGATATTGAATCTTTATGGTAGATTATTTAGCGTTTTTGTTGTTGGCACAGTGTGGATTAATAGTCGTTTCAAATCAAAAAGCCGAAGACGTAGCACTGCTACGTCTCTACATCAGTAAAATACAAAATCAAAAATTACCCAAAAGTACTACTGTTCCAACCCCACATGGCACCTTTGGCATCGGCAAATTCGATATAAATTCGATTTGTAGGAACATCAAGGACTTTATTGATTTCCGAGCAAAAGTCCTGACTCATAGACTTTGTTTGTTCGGGTTTCATAGTACCGACACTTTTGACTTCTATGTAACAAACTGGATCGGTACTACCACCAAAAGTCATGGGAACTTCTGCTTCAAAAGCCGTCATTACATAGGATTCCGGTTTTCCAGTATGCTTGGCTAATTTAGACGACAAAGTTTTCAGCATTCCCTCAACTTCAGCTTTTTCGGGACTAGATATAGAACTTTGAACTTTAATGAAAGGCATGATTATCAGTTATCAGTGAACAGTTAACAGTGAACAGTAACTAGTGATTAATTATTCTTAACTCTTAACTCTTAACTCTTAACTCTTAACTCT
This sequence comes from Cyanobacteria bacterium J06633_8, assembly GCA_039820645.1. Lineage (GTDB taxonomy): Bacteria > Cyanobacteriota > Cyanobacteriia > Cyanobacteriales > Nostocaceae > Rivularia. The sequence goes on from JBCBPQ010000031.1 coordinate 12,867, forward strand.
TAACTCCTAACTCCTAACTCTTAACTCCTAACTCCATCTATCCGCCGTAATTCCAGCCGGTTGTTTCGAGGTTGAGTTGTTTTCCTTCGCGATGAACTTTAGCTGCGATGACTTCGCCGACGAAAACGGTATGATCGCCTTTATCAACTTTTCCAACTACTTGACATTCTACGCATCCCAAGGAATCGGTGATGATTGGACATCCGCTTTCACCAAGGTAAAAGTCTACATCTTCAAATTTATTACCAACGCGACGCATTGGTTTAAAAAACTTTTCTGCTAAATCTTTTTGTCCATCTTCTAAGAAACTAATCGCAAATACCCCACTTTTTTCAATCATGCTGTGGGATATGGAATCTCCTTTGACACAATTTACAACCAAAGGTGGTTTAAAGGAAGCCTGCATTAACCAGCTTGCTGTAAAACCATTAACTTCTTCACCATCTTTAACTCCACAGATATATAACCCGTGCGGAATCTTCCGCAACATCGTTTTTTTGGCTTGTTCGTCTAACATGAGTTTATTTACCTAATTTCTTCTCCACTGTTCAGTTTATCGAAGAATAGGAATGGGGAATAGGGAATTGGGAATTGGGAATTGGGCATAGAGAATTGGTAATAGGTAATTGGGAATTGGGCTTTCGATTTATAAAAAAGCAACGGAACAAGATGCTTCCATTGCAAATAGTTTTATAACTCCTCATTCCTAACTCTTAACTATTCGGCTTTTCATTTGAGTGCAATACACTCACATAAACCTCACCCCCTACCCCTCTCCTTATTAAGGAGAGGGCTGTATTCTATTCAACTGAGCTATATTTACGATGCCCCATGCCCCATGCCCTATGCTCCATTCCCATTCCCCTCACTTCGGACGAAACAAATGCGAGTGTTCTGGGTGATACAATCTTGACCTTGCTGTTGCTTCACCAAGGGCGGGGCTAATGATGTAGAGTGTGGTGCGAATCAGTTTTTCTTTTTGAGTGGATTCTGCAATTTCCCTTAGAGGAACTACGATAATTTTTTCGTCGTGCCAGCCGACGCGAAAGCATATGGCAACGGGGGTTTCGGGTGGATAATGTTCTAAAAGTTTGGCTTGGGAATCTTCTACATGACGGGCGCTCAAATATAAGCACAAACTTGCTTGATGTGCTGCTAATGATGCTAATTCTTCTTTTGGCGGTACTTGCGTGCGTCCGCTGATACGGGTAAGTATAATGGTTTGCACTAAACCCGGTACCGTAAGTTCTACATTTAATTTGGCTGCGGCGGCTTGAAAAGCGCTGATACCGGGGATAACTTCAAAAGGTATTTGGGCTTGTGCTAGTTGCTGCATTTGTTCGTGGATGGCACTGTAAAGACTTGGATCTCCCGAATGCAAACGCACAACTGATTTATCGCTTCTGACAATATCCACCATCATCGGCACAATTTCTTCCAGTGTTTTGGAAGCCGTGCGAATAATTTGGGCATCTTGGCGACAAAATTTTAATATTTCTTGAGGGACTAAAGAGTCTGCAAATAAAACTACATCGGTTTGTTCGAGGATTTTTTTGGCTTTAATGGTTAATAAATCTGGGTCTCCCGGACCTGCTCCGACAATATAAACTGCCGGTTTTAGTTTAAGAGTCGATTTTTCTTCACACAAAGTATTAGTATTTTCACGCATAAAATAAATCGGAAATGCTTCCTCCTACAAAGTTTTTCGGGAAATATCTCGGTATCTTTCCGGATTTGATCCCTATATATAGAAATATTGATTGGTAGATGCACCCTGGTTAAGCCCTGGAGATAACTCTGGGGCATTTTTTATTTTCGGTAATTGGTAATTGGGCGTTGCAATAGTTAGGAGTTAGGAGTTAGGAGTTAGGAGTTAATAATTCTGATTTTTACTTCATCTTTCCTATGCCCCATGCCCCATGCCCTATGCCCTACCTCCTCATTTCCCTAACCCTTTCCTCTTCACTTTGGGTAGAAACTACATCTGGTAGGGGGCGTTTTCTGATGTATAGCCACCATAAACCAGCTAATCCGATGGCTATTTCCACTAAACTGACTACTTGAGCAATTCTCAAAGGACCAAGCATCAAGCTATCTAGACGCAATCCTTCAATCCAAAAACGTCCTAAACTGTAACCTACAAGATAAACCAAGAATATCGTACCTGTTTTTAACGGCAGCTTACCTTGCAAACCACGAAAGAATAATATCATCAGCAAGCTGAATATCATCACATTCCACAATGATTCGTAAAGGAATGTGGGATGGAAAAAGCTTTCATTAATAAATTCTGGCGGACGGGGGTAAACTTTTGAGCCATCAATAAGGGTAATTTCACGAGGAATATAAAGCTTCCAAGGTAAATTAGTCGGTTTTCCAAAGGCTTCTGAGTTGAAAAAGTTTCCCCAGCGCCCTATTGCTTGCCCTAAAATCAACGAAGGAGCTACTAAATCGGCTAGCTGCCAAAATGAAACTTTTTTAAGTTTGGCAAAGAATAATGCGACTAGTAGACCGCCGATAATGGCTCCATGAATAGCAATACCACCCTTCCAAATGGCGATGATGTCCCCAGGACGTTGAGAATATTCTTGCCATTGAAATAAAACGTAATATATTCTTGCAGCTGGAATTGCACCAATTACCAACCAAATGGATAAATCGCTTAATAAATCGGGATTGACATTTCGACGCTTTGCTAAATACTGAGAAAGCGTAACACCAATCAATACTGCTGAGGCTATCAATAAGCCATACCAACGGATAGTTAATGGCCCTAATTTTACTAAAATTGGACCAGGAGAAGTAAACATAAACGCCAAGGGCAAATAGGAAATATCCAGTGCCATGGGAAATACCTACAATAATGCTGCATTCATACTGTGACATACTTCCATACTTCTGCAAGGAGTACAAAAGATGGTGAGATACTAAGTAAACTAATCCTTCCCGGCTTTATGATTAGTTAACGGAAGGAGAGAGGGAGGTAGTGATATCAAATCTGTTTGTATCGGAATTTATTTTAAAACGCAAAGTAACGCGGAGGTAGGCGCAAAGGAGCGCGGAGTTTTTTTTCGCTGATATTTTTTACAATTGCGATGTAAGCAGACAAGATATGAGGAAGTGAGGGAGGGAGAGATTTGGAACGGAAATCTTAAGGTGTGATAGGGGTAAAATTATTGGTTCAAAACTCCTAACTGGTAAGTCTTAGCTGCTTACTGAGGATTGCCAATTGTTAATTGTTACATATTTACTCTCTAGTATGAATTACGGTCTGATATCATGGAAGTTTAAAATATCGGTGGTATAAAAATATAATAGTATTTTGCCATGGCAATCAAATTTGGTGATGGGGCTAATAGCAAAATACTGTATGGCAGCAGCCAAAGTTATTAGAACAGTTCTACTTTATATTGTTTTTCATCCTTAATGTATTAACCGATATGTCCGCTGCTATACATAACTAAAAATCTTGTTCTAATAATTAATGAATTTTGCTGATAATTAGGGCGCACTGTAGAAGTTAAATTACGTAACGCAATGTCTGAATGTTATGGAGAAACGTTTGACAACAAAACAAGTTTCACAAATTGTCGCTGAAGTTGAACGTTTGTCTCAACGACGACAGTCTGAAGTTGAAGTGGAAGAGTTACAGCAGATTTTAAAGGAGTTGAATTTACCTGATGATTTGCTTGACGAAGCTGTAATGCAGGTTTATCGCAAGCAAGCTTTAGATAAGGAAAAGAAACGCAATGGTTTAATAATTGCAGGGGTGCTAACTGTGGTTGTAGGTGCGATGGTAGCTACTTTTTTCATGCAACAACAGCATAAGTCAGCACTTGAAAATATTGAGTTTTCTCAGAGTCGAATTGGTTTCAGGGGCAATGATTCTGTTAACTTGAAAGAAGTCGAGCGTCAAAATACTCCAGAATTATTTTACAACGTGACTTTGCAAAATGCTCCTGTTGGCAAACAGGTAGAATTAGGCTGTAATTGGCTAAAACCTAACCGTGAAATTGCTCATCAAAATAGTTGGAAAACAAAAACTATCGCTACAGAAGTTTGGAATACTCATTGCCGTTATAAATTAAAGGAAGATGATGCTACTGGTAAGTGGTTTGTACAAATGACTTTGAATGATGAAACTAAGATTAGTAATCAGTTTTTTGTTAAATGATATTTAGATTGGGCATGAGGGATTGGACATTAGGAATTAATATAATTAGTTATATGATGTTCGCTTAAACATGTTTCAATACTTAGTAAGTAATCAACCTAACCTGATATTAATTTACAATATATAGGTTAATATTGAAAGCTGACTTTTCATTGAATTTACGGTTATGAAGGGTAATGTTTTCAATCAAAATGAATTAGTCAAATCAAAAAGATTAATCCATAAACTTGGATTGTATAAGCATAAAAAACAAAATTTACTAACAATATTTTAGCTAGATTTCCAAGAGTTAGTTTGATGCTTAAAGGCGCACAAAATATTTATTCTAGAGCTACAAATTTGGGAAAAGAATTTAATTTAAGAGTGCGATCGCCTTTTTGCGATTTACTATTAGTAGAGTGGAGTTTTGCGCTTTCTGGAGAACTTTTTTTGCAGGTTAATAAAGTATATTCTCAAACCAGCCGTTTAATCTTGGCTACCGTCGGAAATTGTTTGGCGAGAAAATTATCATCCTTAGATTCAACTTATATCTGGCACCATTCTTAACATTGCCTTGGAATAAATTCCCAGGCTAAAAAACAAAGTCGTCTAAAGGCGACTAAATAAGGCTTTAAGTGCGTTTCAACGTACTTTGTATATCAGCCTTGTAAGCCGGAGGCTTTCTCGCAGAGAAATTGATTTCAAGGCAGGTATTAGGAATGGTACAAGATACCAGATTCAATTAACTTTTAGGGAAATCCAAGAAATAAAAACTGACGAAGTATGGGCAAGCAGATGGATTTATAGCAATCCTATATGATTCGTGAGAAAGATAGGTGCCAGAAACCCGGTTTTTTCCGAAAAACCTGGTTTCTAAAATCTTACAAATGATTTAGGAATGCTACATTACCCAGTTATTCTCCTAAACTTATGATTAATTCTTTAACCTATAACCTATAACCTGTAACCTATAACCGTAACCGTGGCACTACAATTACAGTTTGACATATTTTGTATTATAAATGCTCGGCAATCGGTAACAAGACTATCTTGCTTTTATTGTTAACTTAAAATTAACTTAAATAACAAAATGTTTTTGACTGTGAATTTTAGTTATATATATTACTAAAAATGAAAGATAAACAATATAAAGTATCTATACAAGCCATAAGAAAGAAGCTTGAAGAAGAACCAGATATTGTAGAAGATTGTAGAATCAATCCTGACGAAGAAATAATTAAACTTCTTAATGATGTCGGAAAGCCATTAGAAAATGATGTTTGGATTTACCGAATAGTTGTTTCAGCGCTTTCTTTTACTTTAGTTTTTTGTGTTGTTGGAGCAATTTGGCTAGAAGTTAACGAAAAAGAGGCTCCTGAGTTACTTACTGGTTTGGGTACTGGTGCATTGGGTGCTTTAGCAGGGTTACTAGCGCCATCACCATCTCGAAATTAGAAACCCCAATAACAGAAGTTTTAAATTAAATAAATTCTAAATACTGTGGTGTGTTATGGCTAAATATTTAACCTATAACTATATCTCTTCAAGCGGTAACATATCCTACATATATAAATTCATTAACACAAGTAATTTTTGACTAATACTGGTATAAAATTCCCTCGTGAATCACTAACTTCTAGTACGAGGTTAAAATTCAATGCCAAATCCCCAATGCCCAATTTCCCAAAACGAAGTAGAAAAATTACTTTCTATTTACGATTCTCCACTATACGTTTATCAAGCAGAAATTTTGCGGCAGACAATCGCTCGCATCACTAAATCAATTCCCTATCCCCTTACAAAATTCCACTTTGCTAGCGTTACCAATGGCAATATTTCCTTACTGCAAATCTTCTTTGATTCTGGTTGGGGGATTCATGCTAATACTCCGGGAGATATTTATTTAGCTTTAAAAGCTGGCTTTTCTCCAGAAAATATTGTTTACAGTGGTAGCAATTTGAGCGCTGATGAAATAGCACAGTTATTAAATTTGGGAATTACAGCTTTTAATTTAGATAGTGTTGCTCAACTACAGGTGTTTTGTGACGTTTATCAATTTCAAAATAATAATATTCGTAGTGGGAGCATCTTGCTCTCTAAAGAATATGTAAAAGAAATAAAATTAGGATTGCGGTTAAATTTACCTGAAATTACTGGCGATAGTCGTATTGGTGTTTCTCCAGATGAGTTTGAGAAAGCTGTAGAAGTTGCAAAAAAAGTAAATTTAAAAATCAGTGGTTTGCATTTTTATCGCGGCACGGGAACTAATGCCACAAAGGCTTTTACACAAGTAATTAATCAAGTTATTACAACCGCAAAATTATTACCAGATTGGCAATATTTGGATTTTGGTGGCGGTTTTGGATATCCCTATCATCATGATGGAGTTGCTTTTGATTGGGAAAGTTTTGGTAAAGAAATTACCGATGTGTTGTTAAAGCTCGATAGACAAATTGATTTAATTATCGAACCCGGAAGGGCTGCAATTGCCGGTTGTGCAACTCTTCTTGCTGAAGTTGTTTCTGTAAAATGGCAGCAAAATAAACAAATTATCGGCGTTAATACTACCGTTGCTAATTTATCAGTGCCGTCAGTACATGGAGGATATCGCGAAATTATTAGTTGGAAAACGGGGAAATATTATCTTACAGATGTTTGTGGAAACACTACTTATTCTCGCGATTATTTAGGAAAAAAATGTCAGCTTCCACAGTTAGAAATTGGAGATATTATTGCTATTTTAGATGTCGGTGCTTATGGTTATGCAATGTCTTCTCACTTTTTACATCGTCCCCGCCCTGCTGAGGTTTTATTAGAAAATGATAACCATAAGTTAATCCGTCGAAGAGAAGATTATGATATTTTATTAAACAACCAAATATATAGTTAAAGATTAAATATTTTGTTAGAAGTATTAAGTCTAAGATAAAACCTCACCCTCAATCCCTCTCCTTATTAAGGAGAGGGTAGCTAGAGAATGGGTGAAATTGTATATTTAATTTTATCTATTTACGTAAAAGGAGGAATTAATGAAATGCATTAATTGCGGAGTCGATAATAATTTACAGGAACGAACTGCGAATCAAGGAAGGTGTAAAAATTGTAATCATACTTTTACTTTTGAACCACAAAGTTCCGATGCTAAATATAAATTTACCGACCCATTTTTTAAAAAAATAATTACAGATATTTCTGCTAACGGCACCTTATACTTTACTCCCAAGCAGTTTTTTTACGTTTTAGATAAGCGTATCCGTAAAAAAAATAGTCAAACCAATGGAACAAAAATACTTGCTTTTGTACTTATTTTTATTTTTGCAGCACCGACTTCTGGAGTCTCAGCATTTATAGGTTTATTAATTTTAATTATTGAATCTCTTAGACAAAGTACATCTCAAACAAATAAATCTAATGTCCGAAAAGGTAACGCCAGATTCATTCAAGTTATCGGTATTGTAATTTTGATATTAGGAATTTTGTTTTCACTTTCAATTGATTCATTTTTTATATTTTTACTCAGCGTTATTTTCGGTATGACGTTAATTTATTTAGGAACAACACAACTATATTCCTTAGCAGAAAATCATAGTTTGGCAGAGCCAGCAGATACATTAACTATCAATCAAGATTTATTTCAAAATTGGGTAAATCGCTGGCAACAAATCAATGGCACAATTACAAATATGTTGCCTTCACCGCGTCAGGAAAATACACCAGCTAATATCAACCCCGATATCACCGTATACAGTTTTGATAGAGTAATTGTTTGCGATAGTGCGGAAGTTGCTCAGTTATTAATAGCCAATAATTTCCACTTTGAAAACAACTGTGCCGTCTTGAGTATTACTGGATATCCAGAAAACATTTTTAGCACAGTTATGGAAATGCTCAGACGCAATCCCGATTTAAATGTTTATGCTTTACATAATGCTTCTCCAAGGGGTGTAAGTTTAATCAATCATCTCCGCACCAGCCCCAATTGGTTTTTAAATACCGACGTTACTATTTATGACTTAGGATTGCTGCCGCGTCAGTTTATCAATAATTCCAAGGCATTTGTACAACAAAAAGAAGAATATGCAGCGGATGCAAGAAATTTATCAATTGATATCAAACGAGATTTAACTGAAGCAGAAATTGAGTGGTTGGAGTCAGGGAAATTTATAGAATTAGAATCTTTCACTCCAAAAAGGTTATTAAGAGTCGTCACTCAAGGTATTGCTAAAAGTCATCAACCCGATAATCTTCAACCTGATAGTGGTGGTAGTACTTTTATTGGCGGTTATGATGATTATGATAACGATAGCGATAGCGGTATTACAATTTATGCTGTTGATAGCTTTGGGTGAATCAGTTAACAGTTAACAGTGAGCAGTTAACAGTTATCAATTTATTCTCAATTATCGTTAGTTTCTCGTTACAAGGTTCTACCTTGTAATGCATTTTTTGAGGCTCTGCCTCTTGATTTTACTGGAGGCAGAGCCTCCACAATCTAGGTTTCCAGGCAGAGCCTAGAAATGAGTTAAACGAGTTAATAAACTAATAAATTTATTTATGAAATGTATAAATTGCGGTACTGAAAATAATTATAAAGAGCGTATTGCAAATTATAGACGTTGTAAGAATTGCTCCCATATCTTTGCTTTTGAACCCAAATTAATGTACAGCATAAAGTTTACCGATACTTTTTTCGCTAAACTAATCGATGATATTTCAGCAAATAATACTTTGAAGTTTACGAATCAACAATTATTTTATTTGTTGAATAGACGGTTAATAAAAAATACACCTACTTCTATTTCGTGTCTCTCATCAATTTTATATTTCTGGGGTTTCATTTTCGCATTTATCGGAGTCTTATTTACTCGATATACTTCAGGAACAGTTATTATGATTGCTGGTATATTGATGTGTGGAGATTTTTCAGGAGGTAGTGATGCTTGCGATATTTCGATATTTGCTGACGATTGCTTTGGGTGAATCAGTTATCAGTTAACTGTTAACAGTGAGCAGTGAGCAGTTAACAGTTAACAGTGAGCAGTGAGCAGTTAGCAGTTAGGAATTAGTTATGTAGTGGGAGCATCTTACTCATTTTCTGTTTTACATATAAGAAAATTCCTAATCCCAATTACCAATTCCCAATTAGCAATTACCGATTCTTCTTCTGCACCTGCAACCAAATTTCTAAACTTACCAACAACCACAACTTAACTCCATAACGTCTCCAAGCATCTCCACGATAATTCAACCACTGACTAATTAAATCTTGATTTAATAATGGTGCTATTTCTGCATTTTTATTCAATAACAAACTTTTTGCTCGACGCTGCCAAATATTTTTAAACCAATACTGTACTGGTACCATCATCCCACTTTTAGGGCGTTCAATTATTTCTCTTGGCAATACATCCAAAACAGCTTGTTTTAATACCGCTTTTTCTTGCGCCCCTGCTAATTTATATTGTGGTGGTATCTGCATCGCCATCTCTACTATTCTTCTATCAAATAACGGCGATCGCCCTTCTAAATTGTTAGCAACAGTCATATTATTAACTTTTGTTAAAATATGGTCTGCTCCTTTAAATTTGATGTTGATTGTCATTAACCGATTGAGATAATTTTCTTCTCTATACAAATAATCGGCAAATACAAAATCCTTGTCTTTTACCTTTGCCAAAACCTCTGGTTTGAGAAGTTGAGGTAAAAATCGCGAACATTTCTTAAAAGAATTAAGGTAATTTGATACTAAACTTTTTTCAGTATTTTTGACTCCGTCGTAAAGCCGATCTAAAAGCATTGGTTGGTTTTTAGGACCGCCAAAACAAGGGTCTCCGCCTTCTCCATTCAATATTACACGGGAATTTTCTCGCGCTATCTTTCCTAATAAATAGTTTGGTACCGTCAAAGGATCGCCGATGGGATCGTCTAAATATGACATTGTCAGCGGTAGCTTATTCCACATATCATCGGGGGTAATTTCTAGGATATGATGGTGGGTTTTACAGTGTTGCGCTACCAAACCAGAAAACTCTAACTCATTCGGAAAATCTTCGCCAAAATGAATCGAATAGGTATGCACTGGCTGACTATGAAACCTAGCTGCAAGTGCAGTAATACAGCTTGAATCCAACCCTCCAGATAAATAAACCCCTACGGCTTCCTTTGCAGGTAAATACTCTCTGACAACCTTATCTAAAAGCTGTCTTAACTGCTTTCCATGCCAAATTAAACTTTCTTCTGCATTCTGAATATTTTCTCTTGGTTGCCAAAACAACCTTTGATTGATGAAATTGATTCCTCCTTCCTCAGAGGATTCCATCTGCAAAACCATGCCCGGAGACAATTCCTTTACGTTTTCCCACAGCGTTTGCTCTCCAGGTACAAAAGCACAACAAAGATAATCTCGCAAAGCGACTATATCCAATTGTTGGGAATGATGTGGTAGAAGCGTCGCTAAACGAGGGGCAATAACGCACTTTCTACGGTCATTAGTGTAATAAATAGTACGACAACCAACCCCATCTCGAACTAAATATAGTTGTCTTTCTTGGTTATCCCAAATACACAGCGAGAACATTCCTTCCAATAAATTGAGACATTCTTCACCCTTAAGTTGCCAAAGATGCGCTACTATTTCTTTATCAGTATATTCTTGATCTAAATGTAAACATTTCAGCAAATCATGCCGGTTGCTTAACCAAATATCTCCAACTACAATAAAACGACTATTATCACTTTTTACTACTTGAGTTTTGATAACGAAAAACTCTTCACAGCAGTAATTAACATCATAATTGCTAGCATCTATCCGTCCTAAAACTATATACCAATCCGGTACAATGTTGATATCAGGTATTTGTCTTCTATTCCAGAAACTAGGTAATTTCATAAAGATTTAAAACTATTGATTAAGAATTGAAAATAAGAAGATATAAAACAGACATTAAGAATTTGACATCGGCTATAGATGGAAATAGTATATTTTGATGCGAATTCAGGCATAATGGGTAAATAAATTACATTTTGAATATTACAATTTAATTTGTAATTTTGAACACATTATATTTATGATGGAAATACTTCAATACAATTACTGAAGTTAAAAATAACTAAGTGTAATGATTGCGATTTATCCTGGAAGTTTTGACCCTGTAACCCTGGGACATCTTGATATTATTGAGCGCGGTAGTCAGCTATTTTCACAAATAATTGTTGCTGTATTACGTAATCCCAATAAAACTCCATTGTTCAGCGTGCAACAACGTTTAGAACAAATACGTCAATCTACCACACATTTAGATAATGTAGAAATAGATGCTTTTGAAGGTTTAACTGTCGAATATGCTCAAATGCACAAAGCAAAAGTTTTGTTAAGGGGCTTAAGGGCAATTTCCGACTTTGAAGTTGAACTGCAAATGGCACACACCAATAAAACTCTTTCCACCGAAATAGAAACTGTGTTTTTAGCAACGTCAAATGAATATAGTTTTTTAAGTAGTAGTGTGGTAAAAGAGATTGCAAGGTTTGGTGGTTCTATAAATCATCTCGTTCCCCCTCACGTTGCTTTGGATACATACAAATGCTTCACCCACAACCAAACGGTATCGAACCCAATCAAAACAGACAAAACGGAAGTCAGCCCCCTCAACAGTTTCCCCAACAGTCGGGAAGTGTAGATATTCAGCAGGAACTTAACCGTTTAGAAGAGATGATTCTTACCAGCTTTCGCATTCCTTTAACGGGAAGAACTTTGGTAGAGGAAGAAAAATTACTCGAACAGCTCGATTTTATCCGCTTATCTTTACCTGATGCCTTCCAAGAAGCAATATTAACTATTCAGCAAAAAGAAGAAATTCTTTTAGAAGCAGAAACTTACGGGCAGCAAATGGTGGAAGCAGCACAAGCCAAAAGAGCGCAAGTGTTGAATGAAAGCGATATCATCAGACAAGCCGAACAACAAACCGAACAATTGAGCCGACAAGTACAACAAGAGTGCGAGCAGATGATGCAAGAAACTCTTGATGAAATCGAACGCAAACGACGTGCTTGTCAACAAGAAATTGAAGAAATGCGTCGGCAAGCGATGGAAGAAGCCGAACAAATTGCTCAAGGTGCCGACCAATATGCTGATAATGTTTTAGAACATATGGAGCATGAACTCAACGAATCGTTAAAGATTATTCGTAACGGTAGACAGCAGCTTTATCCAGAGCAGCAACCCCAGCAACGTGGTTATCCCGGTAAGAATATTAAGAAAAAATAGCGATGTTAGTAACTAGAAAATAAAACTGAATAAACAGTTATTACAAATGTTTTATTTTGCTCAAGTCAATATTGGCTTTAACCCGGCATCTTTGCTAGGGTTAGTTCAAATGATTTTCGGCTTATTTTATTTCATATTCGCAATACTTAAATTAACGAGAATTTGGAATAGAATCAGTAGTACGGCAAGAACGTTTTATATTATTCAATTGCTTATTATCCCAATTTTTATCGTATTTTCGGGTTTTATTTTACTATTTCAAGGCTGGCGATTAGACCCAATTTTACAGCTTCAACAACTTATATTGGGGAGCATCCCAATTGTGCAAAAATAAAAGAAGTAAGATTATTCGCGAGTGCCACTCGCGAATAGTGTGGCTTCTTCAATCTTGGGGTTCTTCTTCCTCTTGTTCAAAACCAGAACTGATGTCTAACAGACAATCATCAAGGCTATAAATTATATTCTGTATTTCATCCCATAGGTTACGTCTAAAAACAGACATAACTGCATCAATATGTTCTGGTGTACCAGCTTTGCCCAAGTGCTTGTATTTACTTAATTTAGATTGACTTTTACATTGAAAACAAGGTTCTGTTCCTTGTAATTTATAGTACCAATATTTTTTGTTATTTTGACGTACTTGATAACGTGCAACCCAAGCACCGGATGGAGCAAGCTTTCCTTGCTTGAGAACTTGTTTTTGTTGCTTTTCTAACGCTACAATCGCCTTTTTGATAGATTTAAAACGAGCTAGCTTATCTTTTTCAATCTCTGTTGAAGTCGTTCTGGGCATAAAACACACCAATTTTATTCGCGATTATACCTCGCGAATGTCTTCTAATTGAAGACCAAGTTTACTTTATGTTTTAGAACGGTGCTGCTAATTGCCCATTCAAATAAGCACAACGTAGTTGAAGCATTTGTGGTAAATTTTCGTACTTCCATTGTGCGCCAACGATTTGCATCCGTTTATCAATTTGTTTAACTGCTGACTCCACTGCGCCAGAACCTATAGAGCTTAATTGCTCCGCTTGAAAGTACATATAATTGACCAAACGATGCCTATGTTTACTTAAGTATTTTATAAAATTAGTTACACCAACATATTTGGTTTTTCTTAGTTTTTTAATTGCTTCTTCTACAAAACCTTGCCACAAGTCCGCCTCAATAGTAAGTAAAAACTTTTTGGAAGCCTGTATCTTATAAAGGTTTTCTTTCAAATGATACCAGTCGAGAATTTCATGCCTACATTTATCGGAGACAATATCTTTATATAACTTCCAAATTCCATCATGACCATCTCCCAGGCAGTAAAGAACTTTACCGATATTTTGGCTGTTAATCCAATCGATTAAAGAAAGATTATCTTGAAAAAACGCTCCGTAATATATTCCCTGTAATCGTCCTGTTTTATACTCCTTCCAATATGCAGATTCACCTTTTTTTTCTGACCGAAGTCTAACCATTCCACCATCCAAGCACACTTCTGTTAATTTCTGTTTGACATTAGGCATTGATAAATCTACCTTTTTTACTTGCCTGTGATGGGTCGAATGACCAACTTCTATACCTGTGAGAACTTTTAAATCTTTCTCCGCTTCTTTGAATGATTCGTTGGCTGATAGTAGCAAACAACACTTTTCTAGTAATGGGCTAAATCTTCTATATGGCTCAATCCCAAGACGTAAAGCTTGTTTTCTAGTGATTAAAATTTTACCAACACAGCTTCTTATTTTTCGGATGCGCCCCTTGTCCGTTCCCGTTTTTTCTGAGATAAAAAAAAGGCAATTTTTGGATTGACGTGTTCTAATACCTGGTCACGAACCGCTGTTTCAATTCCTTCAAAGGTTTCAAGCTTTTCGGGTGGCGCATTCTTGTATAAAATTTTAGCTATTTCTTTTACGTGACTATCTAAAAGTTTCTTCTCTTCTGGTGTCATTGGTACTAATAGCGAGTTTGCTCATTATTTATTCTCCCGAATTGTGGTGCTAATGTATAGCCCCACATTATTCGCGAGTAGCACTCGCGAATAATGTGGACTTCCTCTTATCCTTTTGCAAAATTGGGATGCTCCCCTTATATTGTCTGCTCTAGTCTTTTACTTGAGTTTAAAAGATATTGTATTTAACGGGGTTCACAGAAATAGATAATTTTCACTTATAATTTCTCCCTCACTCCCTCCCTCATTCAACACCGGCAAAGCCCTTAACCCTCACTTCTCTTACTCAGTAAATTTCAGGTTTTATTTATCACAAATACATCTCATATAATCCCCATTATAATGAGATAATTACTTATTTTTTGCTTAGAGTTGTATATTTAATCGCTGATTTTTTTCAAATATAGATGGCGCAAAATTTTTTTATTAATAGCGGTTTCGTGATATTATTTTTCATGTAAAGTATTTTTTATAATCGCGAGGCTTGGCTGTTATTAAAATTTTGCTTATATTCCCATTATTAAAAAATGCTATTTAGCTTTTAACATTATCTCATATTTTCACCAAATGAAAAATTTTTTTTTCAACCAAATGAAAAAAATCAAAAGACTATTTCAATTTATTTTTTATTAGCCCCAGATTAAAAGTCTGGGGAATGTAGGGCTTTTCGTTTGAGTGCAATACAGTTTGGGAAACCTCACTCAGTTCCCCTCTCCGCTATTTTGTGGGTGTATTCTATTCAACTGAAAATTGCTATACATATATCTTGCACCATTCTCAACAAGCACAAAGAAACCGGGTTTCTCCGAACTTAAAGGATAATCCTGCTCGTTGAGTGATTTGCAAGAAACCCGGTTTCTCATCGAGGTGCAAGATATGAATATATTTGATAATCGAATAATTCTAAAGCGTATAAGTAAAGTCATCCACCAACATACCTGGAACCATACTACCGCCAAGGTGACGATTCTCATAAGTTGCGACTTCGGGAATAAATTCGGCTTTATCAGTAAAATCTATGAGTTGATTGCCCCAAAAATTGTATAAACTATCATCAAAACGCAAATCTTCTATCGGTGCCACTATTTCGCCATTAGCAACCCAGAAGCAAGCATAACGAGTCATTCCCGTAATTCTCCCAGCAGGGCGATCGCTCCAATTGAGGTAGTGTAAATTCGACACATATAGTCCTGTATCTAAAATAGATAAAATCTTTTCAGAAGGTAAATTTCCTCGACTAATTTGCGGTGAACGTAAAGACTCGGAGCTATTAGCACCATTTGCGGCTTTATCATACTCTATAGAGCTACGAGAATTAACTAAAGTATTCGATAAAGCACCCTTCTCAATTAAACTTAATTCTAAAGGAGCCATTTCTCCCCATTCGTTGAAACGCGGTACTAAACCAGTTTTAAAATTTTCTCGTAAACTAAATTTTGGAGAGAGTGTCTTTTCTTTACTTGCAAGCATTACTAAAGCGCTGTTTCCTTGCTGAATATCTGCTTCGCTTAAACCACCCCAGGAAAGCATTGTTAACAACTCTGCAACCGCAGCAGGAGCAAAATAAGTTTTATAACGCCCTCGCGGTATTTGTTTAGAAGGGCGAGAAAGTAATTCTAATTGCTGCTTAGCCTGAGAAATTGTATCTAAGTAAGCTTGATTATTCCAATCATTTCCAGCAAAAAAGCCTTTCACAGCTTGTCCTGAATCGGTAAAAATTGAATAATCTAATGTAAAAGTATCGGTACTAAACCAATGTTTTTTTCCACCAGAATCAGCATAACCTTCAGCTACAATACCTCCTGCATAAAATCCAGTAAAATCCAATTTTGTAACTGCTTCTAAAACAGTTTGAGCAACATCTTCCTCGGCTAATAAATTTCCCGAATAAATGTCCCGAGTAGTTTGATTACCATTAGGTAAAACGAGATATGGATCTACAGGTAATAAAGGTAATTCTTCTCGTAATTCCTGCAAATAAGCATATGCACGCTGTGAATCGACTTCCCAATTACCGCTAACAGGAAATATGCGGCAACTACTACGCCGATCCGCAATTAAAGTTAGTTCAATTGAGGCATCTGCAACAATTCCAGTTTGTCGTACCTTTGCACGATTAAATCGAGTAAACTGACTGCGTTCTTTATTAAGTTTAAAAGTAAACTCTTCCTCTCGTTTCTTTTTATCTAAAATATATTTAAAAAGTTTATTGAAGCTGACTTCCAAAGCAAATATATCTTCGTTTTTCATGAACGTAATACAGTCAAATTGATTTTTAATTTTAACAAAGGATGTATTTATTTTGCGGAAAGCTCACAGGGTGTAGAGTATCTTTCCCCCAACAACTCTATCCTAAACTTTTCCGCCACAGATTTTGGATTAGGGATAAGGTATGGAACCGCAGGGCATTAGCAATTAAGAGTTAGGAATTACGAATTAAAAGTGAAGAGTTAATACTACCCTTCTCTCACCCTCTCTCCCTCTCTCCCTCTGCTCAACCTCCTCCGAAGACTTCAACATTTGTAAATAAACAAACCGGGGAGCCATGTCCTACAGAAATTGCTTGGTTTGGTTCACCTTTACCGCAGTAAGGAGTACCATACATTTTCCAAGTAGATTTATCGCCTACTTTAATTAAGCTCTGCCAAAATTCTGGGGTAGTAGCTCGATAGTTGGGGTTTCGCAGGGTTTTTGTGAGCTTACCGTTTTCAATCAATTTAGCGTATTCGCAACCAAATTGAAATTTATATCGACGGTCATCTATTGACCAAGAACGGTTAGACTCCATGTAAACCCCGTGTTGTATACCGGCAATAATTTCTTCAAAACTGGAGTCACCTGGCTCTAAATTCAAATTTGCCATACGGTCGATTGGTGGTCTATTCCAAGAACAAGCACGGGCGCAAGCAACCCCGTCAACTCCGCTTCTAGCCTGACTTTCCAAACTTCCCAAACCTCGCTGCAATACACCTTCTTCGATCAGGTATTCTCGCGTTGCTATAGCACCTGTATCATCAAAACCATAGCTGGCAAATTCACCTTTGACAGTAGGATCAAAAGTAATATTCATTGCCGCAGAACCATACCCCAAACGACCAAAATCATCAGCTTTTACAAAACTGCCACCAGCATAATTTCGCTCATCACCCAAAATCCGGTCAATTTCTAAAGGATGTCCTACACTTTCATGAATTTGTAGCATCATTTGGTCTGGAGCTAAAACCAAATTAGTCCGAGTATTTGGACATTCTTGGGCTGTTAACAGTTCTACTGCTTGTTCCCCAATTTGTTGCATGCGATCCCATAAATCGTCTTGCCTAAAGTATAAAAGCCCTTGAAAACAATTTGCCGACCAACCATTATTAGTTCTTTCCTGCACAGTCAAACCATCTTGTGCAGTAGCTGCCAAATGAGTGCTAAATAACAAAAATTTTTGATAAATTTCTGACCCGTTACTGCTGACAAACCAAGTATTCTTTTCAGTAGTAGTAGCGCTAGCTGTAGTCTGAACAATTTTGTCATCAACTTTTAACGTTTTACAGATACGCACCAACAAATCATTAACTTCTCCTGGATTTAATTGTTCGAGAGAACCCAACGGTGAAGTATATTCACCCACAACTTTGGGACGTTCGGTAATTTTCTGAAATGGATGTATCCACCATTCACTGGCTGCAAGCGCCTGTTTATAAGCTGTTTGGGCAGCAGCTTGTAAAGCATCCAATTCCAAAGAATTAGTAGCCCCATAGCCCAAACAGCCATTAACTAGGACTTCTACCATAGCTCCTACAGTCGAAGACTTGCCATTGCTCTGGGGTAAAGCATCTCGAACAGAACGATTTGAAGATGTTTCATTGACTGCTCTGATACCAATCCAGTCAGCAGAAACATTTATATGATTAATTGCTTTTTTCAGTTCAGACCACATACTACAAAAAGATAAGTGCAAGGAAGGGGGAGATTATATTATTCACTACAAAACCTCAAGTTGTGTAGCTATAATTTGTTAAGTTTTTCTTTATGAAAATAAATTGGCCATTAAGTATGGGGCATAGGGCATGGGAAGAAGAATCATTTTAACCTTTAACCTTAATAACTGCTAACTGCTTGCTGTTGACTATTCACTGTTGACTGTTCACTGTTAACTGTTAACTGTTAACTGTTCACTGTTAACTGTTAACTGTTCACTGTTAACTGTTTTTCAGCTAACAATTTCGGACGGAGATACAGATTTTCCAAAAGTACTGTAATTCCTGCTACCCAAGGTGGGACAATCACAGCCCCGATAATTCCTAAAACTTGGGTTCCTCCCAATACCGCTAAAAGTTGATAAAAGGGGTGAACTCTTACAGTATTACCGACTAATAAAGGATCTAATACGTAGGTTTCAATATTTTGAATAATTACGAATAACAATAATACCCATATAAAAGTTAATCCTCCTTGGGGAATGGCTACAATCAAAGCAGGAATCGCTCCCAACACAGGCCCAACAAAGGGGATAAAATTAGTAAACGCCGCGATAGTACCCAATGCCAAAGCAAATTCGGAAAGCCCCAAAACTCCTAAAGCAAGGGTAATAGCAATACCTAAAATCGTTGAAACTAAAACCCTTCCTTGAACGTATCCCCCCATCCGCCGAGAAATTGGTAAAACTTGTGCTTCCAGACGCTCATCCCACGGTTGTGGAAACAAGCTTATCAAACCCTTAATTAAACTTTTACTTCCAGCAGCCATATAGCCAGAAATTACCACAGCCAAAATTAGATTAATAGCAGCACCAAGAATACCGAAAGTTACACCAAACGAACGTAAAACCAACTTTTGACTAGAACGAAACAACCAATTAGTTAACCCTTGAATATCAAAAAATTGCTCAATCGTTTCTAACTGGGTGATTCCAACCCGTGTAGCTAAATTTTCCAACGCTACATCTAAATTTTCCAAATAAACCGGAAATTTGCGGGCTAAACGCTGAATTTGTTCGGAAACAGAAGGTCCAATTAATAAACCTACTCCAATCAGTACAGCAATCAAACCCAAATAAAACAGAATCACCCCCAACCACCGGGGGAAACGCAATCTTTCCAGGGCATCAACAAAAGGTGAAATAGTAGCCGCAAGTACCGTACCAATCATCAAAGTTAACACTAAACTCCGTAATTGCCACAATAAAATTACCAAGAAAAAACCAGCAATAACTAACAGAACATCGTACAAAGTGAAGGATTTACTTTTTTCAGACATGATGATGGGGGATGGGGCATTGGGCATGGGGCATTGGGCATGGGGCATTGAGCATCGCCAGCTGGAAGATAGAGAGAAAAAAGTTAAGAGTCATGAGTTAGGAGTGAAGAATTTTTAATGTATCTTTCACAACCTTTAATTCCTCCTGACAACTAACAACTAACAACTAACAACTAACAACTAACAACTAACAACTAACAACTAACAACTAACTAATTCCTACGCCATTTTGTGCCTTCACGACTATCAATTAAAGCAATACCTTGAGCTTGCAATTCGTCGCGGATGCGGTCGGATTCAGCGAAATTCTTCGATTTTCTTGCTTCTTGTCTTTTTTGAATTAATTTTTGTATTTGTTCGTCGCCCAAACGATCATCCGTTGCTCTTGTCTCAAGGGATTCGATTTGAGCAACTAAACCAAGTACATCGGCTAATGTGACTAATGTTTGCCACATTTTTTGTAATTCTTCAGATGGAGCTTCTGTTTTACCTTGATGTACTAAAATATTTCCTTCTTTAGCAAGCTCTTTAGCAAGCTCAAACAATACGCTCAAACCGCTAGAAAAATTAAAGTCATTATCTACAGCTTCTTGAAAACGCTGAATATAAGAATTTTCCCCTTGCCCTTTTCTCTCCTTGTCCCAATTCAATTTTTCACCATAGCGATCGCCAAAAAGTAAACCTTCCTTGAGAGTATTCCAACCATTAGTGGCTGCTTGGATGGCTTCGTCGGTAAAATCAATCGGTTTGCGGTATTGTGCTGTAAGTACAAATAACCTTACAGCCATAGGCTCAACACCTTTATCGAGTAGTTGGCGAATAGTGATAAAGTTTCCCAATGATTTGGACATTTTCTCACCGTCAACTTTCACCATGCCGTTGTGCATCCAATAATTAGCTAAAGGTTTACCCGTGACGGCTTCAGATTGAGCAATTTCGTTTTCATGGTGGGGAAAAATTAAATCGGCACCACCTGCATGAATATCAATGGTTTCTCCCAGACGCTCTCTAACCATTGCAGAGCATTCAATATGCCACCCCGGACGACCTTTTCCCCAAGGAGAATCCCAAGCTGGTTCTTCCGGTTTTGCGGCTTTCCACAAAGCAAAGTCAAATTGATATCTTTTCTTCTGATATTCCGAATCTTTTACATTTACCCTTTCGCTAGCTCCAGCCTGCATATCTTCTAATTTACGTCCGGAAAGCTTGCCGTATTCGTCAAATTTCTGTACCGAATAATAAACATCACCTTGCGACGGGTAAGCGTATTCTTTATTTTCCAACTCGTGAATTAATCGCTTAATTCCATCCATTGTTTGAGTAGCACGGGGATATTCGTCAGCTTCTTTGACGTTTAACCGACTCATATCGTCAAAATACGCCTTAATATACTTTTCGGAAACGGCTTCCATGGAGGAGCTTTCTTCCCTGGCTCGCTTCAAAATTTTATCGTCAACATCAGTGAAATTCTGTACGTAACGGACTTGATAACCGCTAAATTGTAAATAGCGCCGTACTACGTCCCAAACAATGCAAGCTCTAGCATGACCCAAATGGCAGTAATCATAAACCGTCACTCCACAGTAGTACATCTTAACTTGCTGCGGTTCTACTGTTTTAAAGGCTTCTTGGCGACGGGTGAGACTGTTGTAAACTGTTAGGGTCATGACCAATTAATTTTTAAATATAGATACGCAATAATTAACATAAAGCCGTTTTGCGTTACTACCTACGCTACATTAATATTTTTAATTCTTTCTCAATTCTAGTTAATTTACTTTTTTTGCTATGCAATCAACAGCAACTTCAGATCGAGCAATGGAAGAAACCAAAAAAGGATTACCGGTCACAATTATTACTGGATTCCTTGGTAGCGGTAAGACAACTTTACTCAATCATATTTTGAGCAATCAGCAGGGTTTGAAAACTGCCGTTTTGGTAAATGAATTTGGCGAAATTGGCATTGACAACGAGTTGATCGTTTCCACTGACGATAATATGGTGGAGCTAAATAACGGCTGTATCTGCTGTACAATCAATAGCGATTTGGTAGATGCAGTTTATAAGGTGATGGAACGCCAAGAAAATATGGATTACTTGGTTGTGGAAACAACAGGCTTGGCCGATCCCTTACCCGTCGCATTAACCTTTTTAGGAACCGAATTACGAGACTTAACTCGTTTGGATTCCATCGTGACTATGGTAGATGCAGCTAATTACAGCTTGGATTTATTCAACTCCGAAGCTGCTTTTAGTCAAATCGCTTACGGTGATGTGATTGTACTCAATAAAGCCGACTTAGTTAATGAAGCCGATTTAGATGCTTTAGAAATAAAACTTAGAGATATTAAAGAAGGAGCAAGAATTCTCCGCACCACAAAATCCCAAGTTCCTTTACCTTTAATTCTTAGCGTTGGTTTGTTCGAGTCAGATAAGTATTTTGACGCTGCTCAAGAACACGACCACGAACATCACGACCACAAACATCACGAACACGAACATCACGAACACGAACATCACGAACACCACGACCATTCAGAATGCGGTCACGACCACGAACACCACCACGACCATGACCACGACCATCATTCCCACCACTTAGAAAATGATGGTTTCAATTCAGTCTCATTTGTAAGAGAAGAACCATTGTCTATACGTAAATTCCAGTATTTTCTCGACAACGAACTTCCCGATAATATTTTCCGTGGAAAGGGGATAATCTGGTTTGACGAAAGTCCTAAAAGACATATTTTCCATCTTTGCGGAAAACGCTTTACCCTTGACGATGACGAATGGAAAGGTGAAAAGAAAAATCAATTGGTGTTAATTGGCCAAAATCTGGATGAAGAAGGACTATTAAAACAATTAGAAAACTGCGTATCTATACCTTCTGTTAGTAAAGCTTAAGGTTTTGGGAATGATGAAGAATAAAAATTATATCGTTCCTAGCCTCCGGCTGGGAATGCATACACAGAGGCTCTGCCTCTAATATTGTGGAGGCAGAGCCTCCAGGTAATTGCTTCCCAGTCTAGAGACTGGGAACCAGTTAACTGGGAAGCAGTTAAAGTCTAGAGACTGGGAAGCATTTAATTTTTGATAACTGATAACTGATAACTGAATTAATGCGCGTAATTATCCAGCGAGTAAAATCATCTCAAGTCACCGTTGATGGTGAAATTATCGGCAAAATAGGTACTGGACTCAATTTACTTGTAGGAATAACCGAAACCGATACCGAAGCAGAACTAGAATGGATGGCACGTAAATGCTTGGATTTACGACTATTTCCAGAATCAGCAGAAAATCAACGCTGGCAAAAATCGGTATTGGAAATCGGTGGAGAATTATTAGTAGTAAGTCAATTTACTCTTTATGGTGACTGTCGCAAAGGTCGTCGTCCGTCTTTTGACCGTTCCGCATCTCCGATTCGAGCCGAAAATCTATATGATTGTTTTGTGAACAAGTTGCATACTAGTGGTTTACGGGTACAAACGGGAAAATTTGGGGCAATGATGGAAGTTTCTATAGAAAACGACGGACCCGTAACTTTTATACTCGAACGAGAAGCTGAGTGAGAGGAGAGGGAAGGATGTCATGGTACTGTCATGGTACTCCTCCCTACTCCCTACTCCTTCAAAAAATATTACACCTTGGTTATAAATGATGAGAGAATAATAGTTTAATCATCTAAAGAATTTAAATTACACGCACTATGGCAAAAATACAATTTTCAAGAGGTGTCAACGAAGAAGTAATTCCAGATGTAAAATTAACACGTTCCCGTAGTGGAGATAGCGGCACTGCAACGTTTTTTTTTGAACATCCGAAAGCTTTGGATAAAACAAGCACGGATGAAATTACTGGAATGTACATGCTTGATGAAGAAGGAGAAATCGTCACCCGTGAAGTTAAAGGTATATTTGTTAACGGTCAGCCAGAAAATATAGAAGCAATATATTTAATGAAATCTGCTGAAGAATGGGAGCGTTTTATGCGGTTTATGGAACGCTACGCCGATGAGAATGGCTTAGAAAAGACTTGAGTTTTGGATTAGGAAGTCAGGAGTTGATAACTTTCATAGACTGCTATCGCCCAGTTGTGATTTAAATCCATAATTTCCAAAACTATACAAATTAAAAACAATCCTTACTTTACATAAGGATTGTTTTAATGAAAGTTTATTCAATTGTTTGTCAAAACTTACATCTGAGTAATTGCGAAAGCTACAGAAGCTAGCATTGCAGCGAGAATGTAAAACACACCAACTACCTGTAGTTCAGACCAACCAGAAAGTTCTAAATGGTGATGTAAAGGTGCCATTTTGAACAAGCGCTTACCTTTGCCGTCGGGACCTTTTGTAGCTTTATAGTAGCTTACCTGTGCCATTACTGAAAGGGTTTCTATAAAGAAGATTCCGCTGATTAGAAATAGCGCTACTAAAGTATTGGACAAAAGTCCAACTGCTGCTAAGCCTCCTCCTAATGCCAGGGAACCTGTATCTCCCATAAAAACACGAGCAGGATTGCGGTTGTGGGCTAGGAATCCCAGACAAGCACCGCTAAAAGAAGCACAGAAAACCATTAATCCAACTGAAGTTGGGGCAACAATTGCAGCTAAAGCTAACAGTGCGATTGAAGCTGTACCAGCAGCTAATCCATCAACACCATCAGTTAAGTTTGTGGCGTTACTTTCTGCCACCATTACGAAACAAGATAAAGGTAAAAATAGCAGCCACCCTAAAGGCAAAGAAAAGCCCAAGGGAAAAGAAATACTCGTAATAGTTTCTGGCTGACTAGTAAATAGCCATCCACAAAAAGCAATCGCAAAACCGACTTGTAAAGCCAGCTTCATTTTAGGTGAAATACCTTTATTTGACTTACGGCGAAGAATCTGCCAATCGTCAATCCAGCCAACAAAACCGTAGCTTAATGTCAAAGCAGATACAGCAACAGTCTCAGTGGCGAAATTAGATAAAGCGCAAGCAACTACAATTGCGACGGGAACAAAAAATATGCCTCCCATGGTCGGAGTACCGGCTTTCTTTAAATGAGCTTGGGGCCCATCTTCACGAATAATTTGCCCAGCCTTAAGCGCTTGCAGCCAAGGAACAGCCCAAAAGCCTAATCCGGCAGCAATCAAAGCCGATAATAATAATGGTAGAGTTAAAGAACTTCCTTGCCACGGAGAGCGAGAAGCTGCTCCATCAAGAACTAGTGCAGTTGCACCCAGCCCTATACCCAACAAAGAAACCAAACGGATACCATTAAGGTTGAATTGGTTTGGAGATAATTTTGCGTCCACGGAAATTTCCCTTCACTCCACACTATTTAAAAAAAATCACACTCTCAGCACCATGTTGTGCTAATTTCCGTCTTCAACGAGCTAGTCTTCATTCGGAGCAGCATCGTCGTCATCATCGTCATCATCATCTTCATCAAACTCATAATCCCCGATGCCTTCTTCAATACCCATCAAAGAATTTATGTCTTGTCGTTTATCTTCGGCTTGTGGTTCGACTGGATCCCGAGATATTAAACGACCGTTTTCTTTCAACCAATCTAATAAGGAAGATTCTTGTTTTAATGGAATTACAGAGGCTCTCCGGCTACGGGGAACTTCGTATAAAGGAGAATTTATCATAAAGACTTTGGATACGAAGATAAGGAACTAACTTGACATTAAGAGTCTATCACTTGATACACAATATTTTAGTTATTCATTCAACTCTTTTGTCGAGAAATCCGACAAAAAACTCTTTCTTTAATAATTGCTCCATAGTATTGACCACATATTTCGTTGAATTTGTGTGGTGATATACATTTACACTCCTTTTATCTACTTTTTATTATCAATCTGAATTAAGGTCACCATATCCATGAGAAAAACTGCTTTATTGGAATTAATCACCGGGAAAAATCTTGGCACTAACGCAACCGAAACGGATAAACAAGCCATTCATTCGGCGATCGCTAACTTAGAAGACTTCAATCCAACACCAAGTCCCCTTGAAGCCAGCGATTTATTAGAAGGCGACTGGCGGCTACTATACACAACAAGTTCCGAACTATTAAATCTTAACCGCATACCGCTAACAAATCTAAGTCAAATTTATCAGTGTATACGCGTAAAAACTAGGAGTGTTTATAACATTGCCGAAATTCATGGGTTGCCATTTCTTGAAGGTATAGTTAGTGTCGCTGCAAAATTCGAGCCAGTTTCCTCAAAGCGAGTTGAAGTTAAATTTGAACGCTCAATTATCGGTTTACAACGTTTAATACACTACCAATATCCAGCAAATTTTATTGAAGAAATTGCGGAAGGCAAGAAATTTCTTGCAATTGATTTTCCGATAAAAAGTAGCCAACAACAGGGATGGTTAGACATCACTTACTTGGATAACGACTTGCGTATTGGTAGAGGAAACCAAGGGAGTATTTTTGTATTAACTAAGTCATGAAATAATTCTTAATAAAAATCTGGGAACAATTTAAGAACAAAACCTTGTTAATTTAAAACAAGTACTTTGTCAAGGGGGTGAGACACCCTATTGAGAAAATTAGGAATAGGGTGTGGGGATTTTGAATTTAAAGAGTTAGGAATTAGGAGTTAGTGGTTACTTATCCTCATTACTCATTACCCATTACTCATTACCCATGCTCAATGCCCAATTACCAATTCCCAATTACCAATTGGGCATCATCTAGATAAATAACTTAACAAAGCCAATATGCGAGTCCTTCAAGTTGTAAAGTGAAATCAATACAGCCCTGTATAAAAGGCAATTAAATAATTAACGAGGTAAAAACTTATGGTTCAACGTGGTTCTAAAGTGCGCGTTCTCCGCCGTGAATCTTATTGGTATCAGGATGTAGGAACCGTGGCTTCTGTTGATAAAAGCGGCATTACATATTCGGTAATTGTCCGTTTTGATAAAGTTAACTACTCCGGCGTCAATACCAATAACTTTGCACAAGACGAGTTATTTGAAGTAGAAGCACCCAAAGCCAAAGCGAAAAAACCCACACCTAGTGAATAAAACAGGCACTAATCGCTAAGTTGAGAAATAAGGTACTCCAAATAAAGGAACTGAGTCACGTTAATTGTGCCAGAACTACCAGAAGTTGAAACAGTCCGACGGGGTTTAAATCAATTAACCCTTAAGCGGAAAATTACGGGAGGTGATGTTTTGCTCAATCGCACCATTGCTTACCCGTTTTCTGCTG
This sequence comes from Cyanobacteria bacterium J06633_8, assembly GCA_039820645.1. Taxonomy (GTDB): domain Bacteria; phylum Cyanobacteriota; class Cyanobacteriia; order Cyanobacteriales; family Nostocaceae; genus Rivularia. The sequence continues at coordinate 39,692 of JBCBPQ010000031.1, forward strand.
AAGATTTTTTAAATGGCCTTGAAAAAAGGGAAATAATAACTTGGCATCGTCGTGGTAAGTATCTGATTGCAGAACTTAGTTCAGTTTTAGGAGACAAGGGGACAAGGGGACAAGAAGATAAGGGGAATTCCTCTTCCTTAGCCACTCTCCCCTTCCCCTCTTCCTCCCTGGGGGTTCATTTACGAATGACTGGTCAGCTATTATGGTTGAATCAAAATGAACCTTTGCATAAGCACACGCGAATCAGGTTGTTCTTTGGTGAAGAATGGGAATTACGCTTCGTCGATCAGCGTACCTTTGGGCAGATGTGGTGGGTTCCTCCAAAGGTTGAAACGCAAAGTATTATTACCGGTTTAGCAAAGCTTGCAGCAGACCCTTTTTCAACAGAATTCACTGTAGACTATCTTGTAGAGAAAATCAAAAATCGCCGCCGCCCTATCAAGACTGCGCTACTAGATCAATCTGTGGTGGCGGGGTTAGGTAATATTTATGCTGATGAAGCGTTGTTTCTTAGTAGGATACAACCCCAAACCCTGTGTCTAAATCTGCAAAGAGAACAGATACAGCGTCTGCATTCTGCGATTATTCAAGTCTTAAAAACTAGTATTGAAGCTGGTGGTACTACTTTCAGTAATTTTCTGAATGTAAAAGGCGTGAATGGTAACTACGCTCATTTAGCTTGGGTTTACAACCGCACGGGAGAGCCTTGTCGAACTTGTAGCAATCCAATTGAGCGAATTAAATTAGCGGGAAGATCCAGTCATTTTTGTCCCCAGTGTCAGCAGTGAGTAGTTAACAGTGAGCAGTTAACAGTTAACAGTTAACTGTTAACAGTGAGCAGTTATCACCAATTCCCATGCCCCATGCCCCATGCCCAATCCCCCATTCTCAATTTCCCATTCAAGCTACAATTCTGAGTAAAAATAATCCGATTTCTTAAAGAGGAACGTTTATGGCTGTAAAAAAAGGAACGATGGTTCGTGCTATCCGTGAAAAACTGGAAAACAGTGTAGAAGCACAAGCAAGTGATTCTCGTCTTCCTTCCTACTTATTTGAAACTGAAGGGGAAATTTTAGATGTCAAAGGTGATTATGCTTTGGTAAAGTTCGGAAAAGTTCCTACACCTAATATTTGGTTACGTATGGATCAGCTTGAAGAGTTTAAATAATTTAAGTCTGCTGAGGAGATATGTAGTGTCTAGATTTGGTAAGAATTAAGAAACCCGATTCTTTTTTTGCAAAAACCGGGTTTTCTGCACTCTGCGATTTTTAAAAATTCTATAGGGTTACTGCAATTTGAGACTTACAGAAACTTGTAGGTATATCCTCGGAGGATTTAAATATATATAAAAAGGCGAAACTTAATTATGAAGTTTTGCCTTTTTTTGTAGATAAAAATACTATTTCATAAAAATCAATAGAAAATTTCTTAGAAAATTACCTGATGTTTTTTATCATACCCTGAAAACACTTAGTACTAGATTATTCTAGAAAGTGAACTAACATTATTAACCCTCAATGGCACTTAGAAAAAGTCGTTTGCAGAGTAAGAAAGCTCAGTCTAAAAGTTCTTCTTCCAAGGTTAAAGCTCAAAGTAGTGCTAGTAAAGCAAAAGTAAAAAGTAGCACAAAAAAAGTAAAGCCTCAAGCTCAAACAGAAGAATCTAAAGTTTCAAGGAATACTCCAGAAACTGAAGTTAAAAACACAACTAAAAAAGCATCGAGCAAAACAAAGTCTGCTAGCACCACCGTAGGAAAAGTTAAGAATACAAGAAAGAAAGTATCTAGTAGACGATTAGTTGCCAGCACGGAGGTAGAAAAGGTTAAGTCTTCCACGAAGAAATCAGAAAAACCTGTTGCTACCAAGGTAGAAAAGGTTAAGTCTACTACCAAAAAAGTTGCGAGTAAAGGATTACCTGCTAGCACTACTAAGAAGGTAAAAGCACAAACATCTGCGTCTACAAGTATTAATGCTTCTGCAACTACTACAAAAACGAAAAAAGTAGCTAGCAAAACTAAAGCGACTAATTCTTCTCTAGCGAAAGGTAAAACCACCACCAAGAAGACAACAGCAAAAGCTAAAACTACTACTAAGAAAGTTACTGCTAAAACCAAAGTTGCTACCAAGAAATCTCAGAATGAAACTCGTTTGCTTCTTGCTCTGTGGAATTTAGGAGGAACAAAAACCGAAGTTAAAACAACTGAGGTAACCGGTAGCGTACAACGCAAAAATGAGAAAGCTGGAGAATATACTTCTATTCTTAATAAGTTAGAAAAAGCTGGTGCTATTAACAGCACTCGCAAGAGTAAAGTTGAAAGCATTAAGCTCACCAATAAAGGTTTACAAATGCTTGATGAAGGACTTAAAACCCTTGATTTCCAATTCTATGGAAAGCAAGTTGGAAGTATAGTTGCAAGTAAATTCGTTGGTGGGTTGCTCAAATGGATACGAGAAATGGATGGTGTAAAAATTTCTTCTTCTGTAGAAACCGAGGAATCCGAAATCGCATCCTAATATTTGAATTATGGTAATGTCGTCAGGGTGTTCCGCATCAACTGTGCCGCGAATGAGATAGTTAAGGTGTTGAAAGCGAGCGCTGTACGTTTCGAGTTTAGACGACAATGTAGGTAATGAAAATGTAAGGATAAAGCAGGCTGTTGCAACGATTAAGGCTAGATAGATATCGCAGTTTGCTTCTCACAAACACAATGACTCGGTAAGGTTTTGGCTAGTGATTGTAATGGGTATTGAGTGCATATAAATTTCTATCTAGGGTGATTATAATTTTATCTACCATGCTTCACACATACAAATAGTAAACGCAGATTGCAGAGTTTATTTATTGGTCTAAATTCTGCAATTTTAGCGTATCAATTATAAACGCGATGTTGATTTCGGGTGCATTTTGCAGTTCGTTTTTACGAGGGTTTATTTTTGTTTTGATAAATTATGAATTTGCAAATACCAGACTAATTTTTTGTTAGATAATTATTAACTTTATCATCTTCAGTTAGCTTCTATAAAATTTTATTCAAAAATAATTTTTCAAAACTTAATATATATTTTTGAGACATATAAGTATTTCAGAGGTTTTTTAGAACACACACAAATACTTAAAAACTGTACTAGTCTAAATTAAATCAAGTTTAAGTCAAAATAAAACCAATTATGTTAGCTACTAATACTCTTCCAGAAGATAAAAAAAATCAAGCTAAAACTCGTTTACTTTTAGCTTTATTTGAAGCGCAGCAGCCAGTAATGAAAGCGAAATTAAACGATAGAGTTGTGGCTAATAAAGAAAAAGCAAAAGATTATCAAAGCGTATTTGATGAGCTATTAGAAATAGGAGCCATAGAAAAATCAAAGAAAGGTTACTCTTTGATTTTACCTAAAGGTTTGGAACTGCTTGATGAAGGTTTGAAGGCTACGGATTTTGTATTTGAAGGGACAATTGTGGGAACTTGGGCGGTAAATGCGTTGTTAAAGAGGATTAGAGATATTGAGAGTCAAGCTTCCGTACCTGCACTACAAAATCAGGTAGCACAGAATGAAAAATCTTTAAACGAAGCGATTGCATCTTATGAAAAGTTTAAGGAAATTACGCTTGAGGTTTATGAAGAATTAAATCGGAATTACAACCTAGATAACTTGGTACCAATTTATAGGATTAGAAAAGAAATTGGCGAGAAAGTAAGCCGAGATAATTTTAATCAGTGGATGTTGGAAATGCAGAAGAAAGATATTTTGCAGTTAATTGGTGGAGAAATGACAGATATCACACCGGAGAAAGCTGAAGATTCCATAACTACCAAGCTAAGTGGATTGCGTTACTACGCTAAACGCATTGCTTGAAGCAATTTATCTGTCTTGACGTTGTAGTGAATGTATTTGAATTATTAATAATTAGCACCATGACAAGTTCTAAATTTTCTTCTATTGAAGAGATTAATGCAGCGCTGAAAGCTCATAATCCTTATTCAAGCTTGGGCTAAATGTGAAGACTGCCAAATTATTAATGATGTTAATTCTTTAGCCGCTTTATCAAAGTTAACAATTTTCACAACACAGGGTTTACAAGCAATCCTTACACAACGGGAAAATATATTTATAACCTACTTACGGGTGTATCATCTACCTCAATCAATTGAAGTTAAACAACCACAGCGGACAAACTTTTTTGCTGCTTTAATTCCTCCTGTAACTGTTTCTGAAGCCAACACAGTTAGTGGGAATTGAATATATAAGTGGTTCCTATGATGTATCTAATCCACCGAAGATAATTTTAAATATTCAAGAAATGCACGAAATTCTCCTCGAACTTTCTTCACCATTAACTGGTTATTTAGGAAGAATCAAAGGTACCGATTGGAAAACTGATAAATTCTACTTTCTCCACGATTTAGCAACTTAATCCGTAACGGAACATCTCTGATATAAGTAAATTTAAATAGTAGAAAACATTAATAATTAAATGTTGGGTAACGCCGCAGTTTTAATTATTGCTTAAAATCATTATTCTTCGAGCGCCTAACCCAACCTACTCTCTGTTAACTTTTAACTTTTAACTGTTAACTGTTCACTGTTAACTGTTCACTGTTAACTGTTCACTGTTAACTGTTCACTGTTAAAAGTTAACAGAGAGTAGGTTGGGTTAGGCGCTCGAAGAATAATGATTTTAAGCAATAATTAAAACTGCGGCGTTACCCAAC
>JBCBPQ010000032.1:0-44120 GCA_039820645.1 Cyanobacteria bacterium J06633_8
AACCGTTTTCTCCTACCAATGCTACGACTTCCCCAGGTTTAACAGTCAAATTAACGTTTTGCAGTGCTTTACGGTTACTGTTGGAATACTCAAAACTTACATTGTTAAAAACAATCCCTGACTGCATCGGATGAGGAAAAGATTTGGGGTTTGCAGGTTGGACTACTTTGGGTTTTAAATCCAGGAATTCATAGAGATTGGCAAGAAACAGATTGTCTTCGTATAAGGAATTAAAGTGACGCAGCATTCCTTGAAGAGAATTTTGTCCCTTTTGAAATGCTTGGTAATATAGTACTAAGTCGCCTATAGCAAGAATGCCTTGAATTGTTTGATAAAAAATAAAGGTATAAGCAGTAAATATTAAAATTCCCGATATCACTTGAGCAATAATATTAGCAATAGCTCGTCGGCTGACAATGTTCAAACTTTCCTTGAACATCTTTAATTTTAGCCTGTCAAATCGTTGGCTAAATATATTACCTAGTTCAAATAAACGGATTTCTTTAGCGTATAAATCCGATGTTAACAAAGAACCAAAATATTGAATTTGTCTTTCTTTTGATGTATTTTTCCGCTGCCAATCATAGATTATTTGAGAATATTTTCCCCTAACTAACATTGCAGGAATCGCTGCAACAAAAAGCACTCCAGCAATTCCCCAATGTAATGACAGTAATAAAGCAACTATGGCAATTAGAGAAATTCCATTTTGGACAACCTGTGCTAAGCGATTGACAATTTGCGTCGGTCGAAAAGATGCTTCTTGCTGCGCTCGTTGTAATGCATCATAATATTTGGAATTTTCGTAGTATTCTAAATCTACCTCAATTGATTTTGCATGAAGAATATTTTGCATGTGATTGGTAACTTGCTGACCTTGAGCAATATCAATCACTTCTGCCAAAGAAGAAACTACAGTGGTAAGAATAGTTACCACTGCTGTGAGTACTAGTAAAATTATGGCTTCCTGAAAAGCAGCTTGCTTGTCAGCAGCATTTAAACTTGCTGCGACTGTATCGATAAGCAGCTTGCCGAGATATAGAGGTATTAATGGTAGAATACCTTGAAAAATTAGGAATATTAAACGGGCGATCGCTAATTTCGGACTGCTTTGCCAAACTAAGCGTAATGCACCCCCAAGCCGCAATCGGCTACGCATTTTTTTGAGTATTTTACCTGCTTGCATAAGTGGAATTTTCTCGCTCAAGACAATCAATTCGAGTGCTATTTAACCAAAAATCTGCTGGAATTTGTGTCGTTTAAGCATCAAATAACCAGCTTTATTTATTACTAACTCAAGCTATCGCTTCAGTTAATTGACTCGATAAATTTTCTTCTACTAGTTTTACTGTCTCTGGTAGCAAAGCTAAATCGCGAGGTCTTCCCAAGCGATAGACTCCACACTCTTTAGCTAAAGTAACGCATTGAAAAAAGTGATTGGTATCTCCAGAATGATACAAAGTTATGGGACGCGAATGACGTAAAAGTTCTATTACTGATTCTTTTGATGTGAAGCGTTCAATCTTCAACTCTGTATCTTCATATAGTACGTATATACGTCCAATAGGTAATGGTGCTAAAGAATTCGGTTTAAAACGATGACCCCGTTTTTGCTTGGGAGAATTTATTACATCTAAAGAATCAAAATCATACCCTAAAGCTTCAGCAGTTTTCCTGCAAAGTTTGATTTGAGGAAAGCCAGGGGTAATAGTAGCTGGACCTTTAGCCAAAGTGACAGGAGCAACATCATCAGTAAGAATATCATATCCCTTTCGGTAAAATGCTGCTGCGGTAGAAGACTTACCTTCACCAGATTCCCCTAGAAAGGCAACTGCACTACCGTTAATATTAGCAACGCTAGCGTGTAACACCAAAAACTGTCGCTGATAGAGTAAGATTGACATTACTGTTCCGACAAGATAGAGGCGGATTCCTTTCTCAGTTGCATTTTCTGTTGGAACAACTACAATTTTGTGCCCTCTTTGGATGAGAAAAATACCCGTATCCTTGACATAGAGAAATGCTTCTTGTTGGTGAACTTTAAGCGCCCATTCTTGACAAAGATATTCTTCTGCAAGGTAATCCTTGGGAGTACTATCTTTTTTGATGATGATTTGGGCATCACATCCCCCTTGTCCGGGAATAAATTCTGGTATAGCTAATTCGGATTGGAAACTTAAACCGTAAGCAATATAAGAATACATATTTAATCTAGTTGTTACTAGTAACTTTGGATTGCCCGCATATACAGAAAGAATTACATAAGTCTAGTTCAAGAACCAGGAATATATGAATAAGTACTTATATAAACTTTCACTTTTGGTATAAACAGCATTGATGGCGTATCAGTGCGATTAATTTGTAATTAAAATTTTTTTTATGTATAATTTATTTACCAATTCTCTACCAAATTTGGTATTTTTTGGAACTGTCAGAAAGCCCTGTTTTTCTGTTTTTAGGTAAGTTAATCATAGGTACTGAAATTATTTTTAGGATGTATGCAAACGACATATTTTTCTTGTAGAGTGCGTGACACTTAGATCAACTTTCAACGCAATAATAAGACTTGTGGTGTCACGCACCATTGGAGTCTTGTGACAATTGCGACTATTTCTAAATGTATCTACAAAGCTTGGTGAGCGCTGTTACCCAGATCGGATTAGAAATTCACTGGTTTAAAGCATAACTCACCAAGCAAAAATGAATTAATATCTCTTGAGTGTCTTAAGTTTATTAATTCAGACGATAGCGGTAGATCAAAAATAGATTTTGACTACTGTTAACAAATTTGTTTTGAAAACAAACGATCTGGTTTTTTGAAGACACTCAAGAAATAAGCAAGAATGGCGTAAAAATTTAGCTGAGTAAAGGATAGTGGGGTGAATTGGAATATATTTTCCTATCTTCCCCACTTCTTATATCAGTTGATTTTACTTAGCTTGCAACAGTGAAAGACTGCCCGTTAACTGTGCCTCCGCTGGTTAAGAAGTCGGCACCAGGGGTTACGGTAGCACTAATACTGTTGTTGGTGATGCTTGCTTGGAAGTCAGCAAAACCACTACCAGTCTGTTGAGTCAAGTTAGCGAATTCACCGTAAGCGCTCAATTCGGGTCTGCTGTATACTTTCTTAGACATGGATTTACTCCTAAAATTAGTTTGTTGTTTGAAAACCGAAAACTTTCTAAATTAGATGCGTCTTCGGTGGTGGCTTAGATTCAAACCACCAATAAGTACCAGTTTGTAAGTAGCCAATCGCAGCTTTAGATTTCTTTCTGCTAGAGATTTTTTGGTTCTGCATTGATTTTCCTCTAATTAAATCTCTATTTCTTTATTAAAGTAACTTTTACTTTAAATACCAGTACTGTAAAAGAGTTGTTATCCACACTGGAATAACGTCACTAGGTTTTCTTTTAGAAATCAATTGTTGATAAATCTTACGTACCGCTTCCATGTCTACATATTCCTCAACATGTTCGGAATCATGTACAATCACTTTTTCTACAAGCTCGCGGTTCAAGTCCACTAGTGCGTGGATAACAGTTGGTTCAAAGTTATTTTTGTCGGTACGCCACTGCACTTTTTTAGGCAGAATATTCTCCATACCTCGACGCAATATCATCCGAGTCCATCCCCGATAGATTTTTTGTTCGGGAGGAAGGGATAAACAGAATTCTACTAAGCGTTTATCAAATAGTGGATGATTTGCTTCAATGGAAGCTGCTGCTGCACTTTTATCTATAACTTCGAGAAAGAAAGGTATAAGTCCCCAATTGAGATATCGATAGTGAGAATCTCTTTCGCTTGGCTGCGGTTTTGACCTTTTTTCCTCTAAGCGTTGTAGATGTTCGTTCCAAGCAATACGTTCGATAAATTCATCTTTGATAATTTTGTAAGTAATATCTTGTGTATTGCTTTTGGCTTTCCTAAATTTGTTGAGTTTGGCTAGTTTCCGCCGCACCTTATAGATAAACTTGCGATGTGATTGTTTGAGTGCGTATCCCCATAAATAAGGTGATAGGAGATTCCACAAGGATGTGTCTGTATACTTTGCCCTACTTTTTAATTCTTTAACTAACTCTAACCATCGTCCTTTATTTGCTAGTTCGTCAAAGTATCCTAAACCGTGAGAAACGCTCGTATCTCCGTCAAAACCGTCTAACAGAATCCGAATACCTTTATTTTTCGCTGCGGGACAAGTATTCCAATATAGATAGGAATTCGCAAAATAAAATGGTTCATCTTGATGCCATATCATGCTATTGATATCTTCTAAAGGAGTAAACTTATCCCCATTTAAATAGTGGGGTGTAAAGTTTCCTTGAGCTAAGACTGCATTAATAAAGGGACGCTCATCGCACTCTGGTGTCTCATCAAAGATGACAGAAAAAGTATGCAGAGGTTGATTTTTATCTAAAAGATTCCTCGCAACACAAGCCACAGAAGAAGAATCAAGCCCACCGCTGAGGGTAGAACCGATAGGGAAGGCACTACGGAGACGACAACGCACTGCTTCGGTGAATATTTCGCGAAAAGCTGCTGCATACTCTTCGTCTGAACCTAGTTTAATTTCTTTGTGAGGATTTAACTCCCAGTAACACCTGATTTTTATATCTTCCTTGCTTACAGTCATGCAGTGCCCGGGAGGCATTCGAAAGATATCTTGATAAAAGGTTGTTGTTTTATCCTCAAATATTATTAGCAGATATTCGGCGATTCGAGTTTCGTTAACTTTGCGGTCAATATTAGGTAAGGTATGAATTGCCTTAATCTCAGAAGCAAAAACGAAGGAATCGCTATTACGGTAGTAGTAAAAAGGTTTAATTCCTATATGGTCTCTAGCGCAAAATAGTTGCTGCTTCCTTTTATCCCAAATTGCAAAGGCAAAGTCACCTAATAAATGCTCCGGGCATTGTTCGCCCCACTTTTCGTAAGCTGCCAGTATCAGTTCGCTATCGGCAACTTTATCAGAAGGGCGGTTATTTATCTGTAGTGCAGCAATCAATTCTTCACGATTATCGATGCGAGCATCAGATGTAATAACTAAATTACCATCTTGCTTAACCAAGGGTAGTGTTTCTATGAGAGACTCGGGGGTAGTCCATAACATCCGGTGTCCTAAACCAACAGACTCACCTATCCAGGTATCTGCGCCATCGGGTCCGCGATGGGCTAAAATATCAACCATTTTTGATAAGTCTTTGCCGTCAATAGGACGACCATCAAGATAATGTACGCCGACGATGCCGCTCATATTTTTACTCCTTCAATGGATGGCAGCGGGATGTAGCGAGGGAGATCGGGAAGAAAACCAACGATTACTTGTCCCTGATATTCAATCCAAGCGTGAGCCTCAAATTTTTCTTCGTTTTTAGCAACACCGATGCAAAGTTCGGGAGAATAAGCATAACGACTCATTAATGTCCGAACAGTTAAAGCACGAGCCAAACATTTTGCACCACCCGGCATATTCCGAGTTGCCAGGTTTATAGCAGAAACAATTTTTTCTAGAGATAAAGCAGATTGGATTTTGTTGATACCCAAAAGTGGAAATTCTGGTTTACTAACTTTTTGAACTAGTTTGAGAAGTACAGATAACTCAATAAGCCACAACCCTAATCTAATTGTTCCTAATAAAATAAAGGTGACAAAAAACAGGTATAAATCTTTAGGACTCAGACGAAAAATTTTATTCAGTTTACGCAGCAGTCTCATTTTTTACTTCAATTAGCCCTACGGCTTGTAAATTCTTAAGCAGTGATAACAGGTCATTTTTACAAACTTCAGGTTCTACTTCGTACTCTTCAACAAGTAAGTTATGAATCTCTTTCACGGTTTTTGGTTGCTCCATTAAATCCCAAATTTTTGCACCAACTTCATTTAATCCGTGATAAACTCCAGTCTTCATATTTAGGATAACTGCTTCACCACCAAGGTCGGAAGAAACTTGATCTGATACGGTTACGACTGTTGAAAAATCAGATATTTGACAATCAGATTTAGAAAGGTTCATATGCTTTCACTCCCTCAGTATTTACTAGTAGCTATTGAAATAAGCACGTTTTATATTATACGTGTATGTGTGTTTTGAATGTATTATTTTAAACACTTTATATACACTTTAAATAAGCTTTGAAGAGCATCTTGCTCGCTAACAAGAGCCAGTAAGATGCTTGCACTACATAACACTTGTTTCTTGTTTCAAATTAATATACTTCTAGATTTTTATGCTTTTGTATCTTTTTGAAACAGTAGCCAGAAGTAATCTTAAGTTTGTTTATTAGAACTCACTTAGAGGTAGCAGCAAGATTATTCCAAAAAATAAAATCCTCCAACCAATTAAAACAAGAAAGGGTTTCTGTAAGTTTGAAGCATATCTCTTGTCTAAAGAGATATTGGATTCATATATAAGAAGGTTTATGAAATATAGTTATTTGAGACTTAATTAACCACTTATAACATTTTTGTGTCAAGCGAGACGTAGATTTCGGTTAAGTAAGCAGCCCTGTATCTGTTTTTTGTAAACACTTAAGTACTAATCCTAGTTAAAGAAGTAAAAAATAACCACTGATACTGATATAATTAATCAAAACATCATTTATGTGAAGGCATTGTGAATTAACGCTTTGTAGCAAAATATAATAAGCTGTTGTGCATTTAAATTGTATATTCGGACGGGCAGGGATGCCCATCCCACAAGAATAAGATAATTTTTGCTTATTCAATTTAGATGCGTTTTAACTTAACTGAAGTTTAGACTAAAAACTGCGATACGCTTTCGCGTTGCTATAAAGGCTATCGGCATTTATATTTAGTAAGATCGAAAAGGAGTGTCCGTGTTGTATCAGGCACTCCTTCAACGGAATATGAGAAAAGACTACTAAGTCTCAATTCTTCTTGCTGACTGAGAGTAGTAAAAAGGAGAGGTGCACAGGGGTGGAGAAAACAAGTTTATCTTGTCACTATTAACCCTGCATTATGATGCTAGTACACTGCTATAAAAATATGTAAAATTGCTTAATAAACTGCTAGTATTTAGATTCAAAATTTAATTAAAATGAGTTATCTGTTACTTTTTGAAGTAGAGCCATCCACATATCTGCCGGATTTGAATAATAATCTATTTCTTTGACTTGATAGCGAGAAGATTCAGAGCCGTTTCTTAATATTATGTAATCGTCTTTATTAACACCTTTACCTCGAGCTGTCATGTAACTCTGGTTGTAGTTATCTGCGGATTCAAACATATAGTCCTTCCCGTATTCTGCATCAGTATAGTCATGAATTTTGTGTTTTTGCAGTTTTACCTTATTAGATACAAAATTAACTACGGATGAAAAGATGCTGTTAAAGTTGACGCTTAACCTGCTATAAGACATGAGTAAATCGAACAATATAATGTAAAATCCCAGAAAAGCTCAAATTGCCATAGCTAATTGCGTTTTTGTACAAAATTCGCTATTGGCAAGACAATTATAGTATTCCTGCTCAATTCTAAATATATTATCTGTCTTTATTTTTGACGTAAATATAGCGAATTTCAGTTGGATGAAGTACAAAATTTGACCTCACCCCGCCGTATTGCTCCCCTCTCCTTAGTAAGGAGAGGGGAGGGGGTGAGGTTTCGCGAAGTGTATTGTACTCAACCGAAAACCGCTATAACTGGTGGCAGCTTAAATAACAGATGGTGGTGATAACAGAACTGCCAGTACTGGGGAAATTAATTGCAAGGACTACACAGGGGTTTTCGGTTGAATGCAATAAAGAATAAAGCGCTGAAAATCCTACGGACAAGCAAGAAGGGGATGGGTTGTTCACCTGAGTTAAGATCCTGCAAATCCTGGATTAAATAATTTATATAGAAGTACTTGACACAACTGAATATCACAGCTATATTTATATACGTGCCTTGTTGGGGCGTCGCCAAGTGGTAAGGCAGCGGGTTTTGGTCTCGCCATTCCTAGGTTCGAATCCTAGCGCCCCAGTTTTAATTTGAATTAATAGAGAGTTTTAGCATTAGCCCAAGTAGAAAAGAATCTCTTTTCTTGGAATTAAATTTTGCTGAGATTTTTTGTATATTTCTATAGCTTATCAACAAAGCTACTGCGGAAATATTATTCATATCAACCTACTTTCTTCACTTCACAATTTTTTCTCAATGAAGCTTTTTATTTATGAATAAGGCTTTGCATGGTGACACTGTTTGATAGCGTGTTGTTATTACGTATCCTTTTCCCGCATTAATAATTGTCTAACTCCACATATAAATAGATAAGCATATTCGGGTAAAAAGTAATATTTAATACTATAAAACAAGAAAAAACAGTAAGTAAGCACAAAGAAAAAGAACTAAGTATTGAAATATAAATTAGCCGATACCCTTGAAATTGCTTGGCTTCATTTCGAGATTCCTTGCAATAAGATAGTTATAAATTTTCTTACCCACCTACTGAATTATAAAAATAAAGTAAAATAGTTACACTAGTATTCCTCCGGAAACCTCTAAATTAATTCAGTAGAAATACAATGGTTAAGAATAGCCGATTGATAAAAATGCTCAAAAATACGATCTAAAGTGAGATTCAGTGTAGTTTTTGGTTCAATGGCGCAATGAAAATTCAAGGAAGTTGACTTTATCGTAAGTACTAATATTTATGCACCAAGTAATGAACGAAACTAGCGAAAGATTGATTATATTTTTACCAAAAAATAAATATATTACTAAAAATCTTGCGTAATGTTACTATAATATGTAGTGCATCGCTTCATATTAATAAATATTTTAAGTATTTAAGACAGGGTGGTAGGTCTATCAGAGGGTTTTCGGAAATACTTTACTTTCCTTGAATGGTTTTTTTTGACTGTTAATTAATTGGATGGGTGTGTATCAGATTCGGTAGTTGTGGAAAGCAAACTATTGATTGCTGCCGTTAAGTAGAAGCGTATAAATAATACAAGTAAGAAGAGCGTACTAAAGTTATGCAGAAGCTAGAGAAATATCCTTATCAACTCTCAGGAACTAGAGCGGCTCAGTTAAATAACGATGATGATGAAGTTAATTTAGGCAAACTGGCAGCAGCCTTACGTCGTCGAATATTGTTGATTGCTGGTATAACCGGTGTAGTTGCCACAGCTGCGGTTTTAAAAGCAGAAGCAGATCCCCCAGTATATCAAGGTCAGTTTGAGATTTTGACTGAACCTGTGACAGGTGAAGGTAAAGCTATAGCTAATCTGCCTCAAACTTTAGGTTCTCAAGAAAAAATTGCTCCAAAGTCAGAAGAACAAATTCAAACAACTATTAAAGTTTTAACTAGTCCGCGAGTACTAAATCCAGTTATAAACAACCTTCAAACTAAGTATCCACAATTGGATTACAATTCCTTAGTTAAAAGCTTATACATTTCAGCCAATCAGCCATCTATTTTAACAGTAGGTTATATATCTCCCAATAAGCAGGTAGTTAGCGATGTCTTAGATGAAATTTCCGAGGCTTATTTACAATATAGTCTGAAGGAGCGCCAACAAGACATAAACCAAGCTATTGAATTTGTTCAAAGACAAATTAATCAAGGAGGTTTAAGAGAGCAGGTTAAAGACTGGCAAGAAAAACTCCGAACGCTGCAACGAGTTAACAACTTAATTCAACCAGCACAAAAAGCCCAACAAGTATCCGGACAAATTGCTAGCTTAAATCAGGATCGAATACGTAATCGGGTACAGCTCGAACAAATGTTAGCTCAGTATCAGAACCTGCAAAAGGAGTTAGCTCAACAGCCCGGAGAAAGAGCAGCTAATTCGATTTTGAGTGAAAATGCTCGTTACCAAAAAATATTAGACGAGATTCAGCAACTCGATATCCAGATTAAGAAAGAGGCTGCTACATTTACAGATTTAAATCCAAGTTTGCAGGCTTTACAACAGAAAAAAGCCAACTTACTGCCCATGCTAAATGTAGAAGAGCAGCGAGTTCAAAAAGATTTTCAAAGCCGCATTCAGAATTTAAGAGCGCGGGATGTATCTCTCAAAGAAAAAATAGACAGTCTTAATGCATATCTCAGAAATCTAGCAACTGTTAACCGCGATTATGAAAATATTCAGCGTGAATTACAGATTTCTAACGAAGCCTTAAATCAATTTTTGGCTAAACAACAAGCACTTGAAATTGAGAAATCTCAAAAGCAACAATCTTGGAAATTACTCGATCCAGAGCTTGCTTTAGTTAAAAAACCTCAAGCTGTTTCCAACAGTGCGAAAATTCATCTCGCTTTGGGTGGAGCTTTAGGTTTGCTGTTGGGTGTAGGAGCGGCTCTACTTGTAGACAAGTTGAGCAATATTTTCTATACTGCTAAAGATTTGAAGGAAACTACCAGATTACCGTTATTAGGGGTAGTTCCTTTTAGAAAAGAACTTGCGGCTAGCAATAAGCAAGACGCAGCAGCTAGTGGAATTGAACAAACAACTCGTGCTGCCTTTTTTGAGGTTTTTCGCTCTCTTTACACCAATATTCTGCTTTTGGGTTCGGATACACCGATTCGTTCCCTCGTGGTTAGTTCGGCAACACCAGAGGACGGTAAAACTACTGTTGCGATACAGCTAGCTTTAGCAGCAGCAGCAATGGGACAAAGGGTATTATTAGTAGATGCAAATCTTCGCTGTCCTACTATACATAAGCGTGTAGGATTAATGAATATTCAGGGATTAACAGATATTATTTCTTCTGAATTGGAATGGAGCAATGTAATTGAAAAGTCTCCCCTCGAAGATAATTTGTATGTAATGGCTGCTGGTCCGATTCCACCAGATTCAACTAGATTGCTAGCATCTGTGAAAATGCAGGATTTAATGAATGAACTGCATAGCAATTTTGATTTAGTTATTTATGACACTACGCCTATAGTTGGTTTTGCTGATGCCAATTTATTAGCCGCTAATACGAATGGAGTTATGTTAGTAGCTGGTTTAGGTAAGCTCAAACGTACTGTATTTACTCAAGCATTAGAAGAAATTCAAATTAGTGGTACTCCTATTTTAGGTCTGGTTGCAAATAAATCTAAAGAAACAACTCCTACTTCCCAAAGTAATTACCAACAGTATTACAAGGTAAATAGAGGAAAATTTGATGCAGATGATGCAATTAACTCTAAAAATTCTTCAGTGAATAAAGTTAAGCTACGTTAATTTAGTTAAAAGTTATGAATTAGGAGTTAGGAATCAGAAATAAAATTCCCAACTCCTAATTTATAGACTAAGCTAATTATCTGGAGATTTCAAAGCTTTGTCTAATACTTCACGAGCTTCCTCTGCTTTTTCTCGCGCATCTTTATAGCGTAAATTAGCTTGAGCAAAATTTTTCAGAACTTTAAAACCTTCTTTGAGACTAGAAATTTCTTCCTCGCTGACGGATTCATCTGAAAAAAGGATATCAACTAATTTACGAACCTCTAAAGCTTCTGTGCGTGTATCTTGAACTTTCAACTTTAGAGTTGCAAGATTGCTCAAAAGTTGAACTGCTTCTATAATCGTATCTTCACCGCTAGCAGTATCCATTGACGGTTCTTTCACTTCAATTAACTGTTGAGGACCAAATCCTTCTTCTAGTTCGGTAGGTAAATCACCTGCTTCCATGATTTCCATCAGCTTATCCATTGCTTTTTCACGAGCTTTATTGGAATCTTTGCCGGGAACAGTAAGGATGATTTCTGGACTTTGAACGAGAGTATAACGAACCATATTTAGGCAGAAATATTGCGCTAAACCAAACCGAGTTTTTTATTTTAACTTAAAAAGGTACCAATATTTTATTTTATATAATTTATTCTTCTGGTAATTCCCAATTGCTAGTACCGCTTCGCGGAAGTAAGAAGTAAGAAGTAAGAAGTAAGAAGTAAGAAGTAAGAAGTAAGAAGTAAGAAGTAAGAAGTAAGAAGTAAGAAGTAAGAAGTAAGAAGTAAGAGGTAAGAAGTTCGATTTTCTAGACTTTTCAGCGATTTTAAATTGTTGCCTTATTTATGCCGTGGTGTACTAGTGTAAACTCTGCCTGGTGAATTTTAGCCAGCAATTATAATCTATGGTGTTTTTAGCTCTGCCATTGCCATTACATTTACGATAATTATCTTAATAATCATTACTTAATTTCATAAAAATTAACTATTTTAGCTTTTGAATTTCCTCAAGTCCTTTGAAAAAAGGGGTATAAAAATTAAGCCTGTGTTGGTGCTTAATTCTCATGCCTAGTTTTATTTTTTTTGAGCTAAGTTGGTAATAATATTTACCCAATCATCAAAGTTATCGTTGACAAAAATATTTTTTGATGTTTCTACGCCTTCAGCACCAATACTGGTTGTAATAACTGGCAAACCTGTTTGCAGCATTTCTAAAGTTTTGAGTTTGATTCCCGCACCTTGGAGTAAGGGTACAATTCCTATTTCTGCTTTTTCAAAAAAATTTGTGGGGTTTTCGATAAATCCAGTTACTATAATATTCTCGCTGGCTAATTTTTTGATTTTTGCAGAAGGATTGGAGCCGACAATATAAAGTTTATATTTGGAATCGATTGCAAGCAGATTTATAAAGCAGTTTTTAATAAAATTTATCGCCGCTTGTTCGTTTTCCAATCGATTCATTGCTGCCCAAAATAACAAACTCTTTTTTTCTATTTTTTCTGGATTACGTTGGACTTTATATATAAAATTGCTTAACCGTGGAGGTTTGATGATAATTTTATTTTCTGGTATGGTAAATAATGAAGTTAAAATATTGTGGTCTTTTTTTGATAAAACCCATAATTCATTTACATTGGAGTAAAGAGTTTTTTCAAAGTTGAATAATCGGGCTACTTCGATACCTAATATGGGATTTTGTGTAGATTTTCTTAAAAAAGATTGAGAAACAATATCATGTATGCTGATTATGGTACGAGTATATTTACAGTTTATTTGATTTTTAATTAAATTCAGATAAACCGCAGCGTGGGAATATTCAAAGTGAATTATATCGTAAATATTTTGTTTTAATAATTCTTTGATTTTGTCAGCTACAGTTGTTTGATAGCGAGTAGAAAATTTTAAAGGGATAGATAAATTCCCCAAACAGCTAATAATTTTATTTGATTTACTAAGAGAATAGGCAAAAAGGCGATCGCCATATTTATTGACTAAGTCAGTTGCTGCATTTATTTCCTCTTGATTTGCAATTACAATAATATCAACGGTTGTATTAATTGAATTATTATAATTAGTTTGATGGTATTTTTCTAAATTATGTAAAGCTATCTTTTGCCCTGCTTGGGGATATAAATTAGTAGGAGCATGGGCAGAAATAAATAATATCTTTGGCATAAAGTTTTACCATCTACCATATGCAGATGTAGATTTTTTTGCAAATTGTTTAACAAAACTTTTTAGTTTACGTGCAGCAGGTGGCTTCAGAAAATACCTAGCGGGTAATGCAAATACTTCGTTTATAATCCATAATGCGTAGACTTTTATCCTTTCTTGTTGAGATATTTCTGGAAAATTATCGGATGCGCTGCTACTTACTTGCCAACATTCTTTAATTAATTTTGCTCTATCCCAAGGTAATGCTGATGAACTCATTCCATTCAGAGAATAAGCTGCTAGGGGACTTTCTATAGAATAAAATTTAAATCCATGATTAAATAAACGTAAAATCATATCATAATCGGCAGCAATTTTATATTTTAGATTATATAAACCTACTTTCATATAAGCAGATTTTCTAATGAAGCAAGATGGATGATTTAAAGTAAAGCGAATTGATAGTTTTTCTAGCTTTCCCGGAATAAAAGTAGCCACATACTCATCTTGATAATAATTTTCGATGGGTGAATATAATATATCTATATCTGGATGTTTCTCAAATTCTAACTGCACTGTTTTAATTGCATTATCAAGATACCAATCATCGGAATTAATTATACCGATTACTTCTCCTGTGGCAAGATTAATCCCTTTGTTCATTGCATCGTAAGCACCAAAATCTGCTTCAGAAATAAATAAATTTATCTTTTCTGCATATCTGTTAATTATCTCACGAGTGCTATCGGTAGAATTGCCATCAACTATAATATACTCAAAAGGATATATTTTATTTTGATTAATAACACTTAAAATTGTTTTTTCGATTGTTTTTTCAGAATTATAACTTGGCGTAATTATAGATATTTTAGGCTGCATATTTATAAAGTGAAGATTTATTTGATTCTGTCTTTTATGTTCTGGATCCAATATTAAGAGTAATGAGTAATGAGTAATGAGTAATGAGTTAAGAGTTAGGAGTTAAGAGTTAGGAGTTTTAACTTTATTCATAATAGTTAATTGGTAACTGTCATGGTACTGTTAACTGTCATGGTACTGTTAACTGTTCACTCACTACTCAACAGACATTGCTAAAATACTCACGAAAAGTAAAGGAGCTAACCCTTGAAGCCCACTATGTAAAAACAAACAAAAGAATAAATAGGGAAAAATGAATTTATAATTACTGGGAGTATAGTATCCACCTATTATTCTCAACATCGCACAAAAATAAAGAAATCCTAGAGGGATGCCTGTATATGCCATCACTTCTAATAGTGAATTATGAATTAAGGAACCAACACTTTTAAATACTTCCTCATATTTCCCTGCATAACCCTTCAATGCTAATATCCAGTCATTTTGATAGGATGCGATTAAAAAACGGTTAGCCTCGAATCTAGCTAAATTTGAATTATCGTTAAAAGAAAATAAACGATTTGCACTTGTATCATATCCATAACCTACTTCAACGAACTTTAAAAAATATTCTCCTATTAAAACTCCGAAAATGTTTGAGATAACAAAAAAAGCAGTGAAATTTATTTGACTGGCAATTTTGATAAATTTATCTTTACAGAAAATAATTATTAAATAGATAAGTAAGCTGAGAAAATAATTTCGACTTAGAAAGAACACAGTTGAAACTAAGGCTAAAATAATACCTGGTTTGAATTTAGCTTTGAAACAAAGAAAAAAGAATAACAACATAAATAAACCAGATACGTTAGGATCTCCATTGCTTAAGGAGACTCTTGCACTGCCATCAAACTCGAATCTTCTGTATACTGCCATTTGATAGATTAGAGTAGTGGTTGCTATCATGCATAATCCGATTAAATAGCCTCGTTTTATCGCTATCCGTGGGCAACCGCTAAAACCTACGAGCATTAAACATATTGGTAAACTGTATCTGAATAAATGATATGTAGAAAAATTAATAAAAGTAACTATTAAAATTGAACATACGATGAGAATATCTATAATTAGTAATTTTGTTTTGTATAAAAAAAGCTGTACTAATAAAATCGTGGCAAGTAAAGGTAGAAATATTTTTGCATGGGGAAGTTCTAGATTGTAAGGAATAAAATAGAGAATTAATATTGTATAAAAGATTAAAGTGTAAAAAAAATAGTTCTGTGATTTTTGAATTTTTGGGTTTATGTTCACTTTCTGAACCCACTAAATTTACGGAGAATTGGGTAACATTTATAGGTTAGTAGATTCTATTTCTATGATTAACATGGGATGCTAAAAGCAACTATAAATATTTTTGATTAATTATTTCATCAAATAGTTGGGAGTAACGTCGTGCTTGTAATTCTAGATTAAATTCTTGCTCCACTTTTTCACGAGCGCTAGCGCAAATTTTTTGCTGGTAACTATTTGATAGTATCCAATCAATACCTTTGGCTAAACTTTCGATATCAAAAGGTTGAGCTAAGTAACCGTTGACTTGATGTTCAATCATATCAATCATTCCTCCAATATTGAATGCAACACATGGAGTACCGCAAGCTAAAGATTCCATCACGGTATTGGGTAAATTATCTTGAATTGAAGCGGCAACAAAAACATCTGCAGCCGCATAAACTAAGGCTAAAGATATATCATCATAAAGATTCCCCATATAATGACATTTAAATTCGGTTTTATGCTTTTGTTTTGCTGATAAAGAACCAAAAACAACTAACTCTACCTTATTTTTGTAATCTGTTAAATTTTGTAGCGCCTTCTCCAGTAAATGCATTCCTTTTCTTATATAACTACTGTTAGCGGCACCAGATAAAATTAACTTTTTATCAAGGGGAAGATTCAGCAATTTTCTGGCAATTTTTTTGTCAATTGCTTTATATTTTTGAATATCAATACCGTTAGGAATGACTTTAATAGGATAATTTTTGAATAAAGAACTTTGTCGTGCAACTTTTGCTAACCAATGACTGGGAGTTACAACTGTTAAATCCAAGTTTTGCCATGCTTTCGCTTTACGTTTCCATACCCAACGTGACAAATCTGCTTCGTTTTTAGAATCGAGTTGAATGCAAGCACCACAGGATTGAAGATAGCGATTGCAATCTAAACTATAGTGACAACCTCCGGTAAATGCCCACATATCATGTAAAGTCCAAACTAACGGTTGCTTAAATTTAGCAATGCTTTCAATTTTAAGATAGCCGCAAATCCAATGAAGATTAATTATATCTGCTATGCCTGTAGATAGATGTTTTATTTTAGAATGAATAAAATCTGGAAAATATTGTGGAGAAAAGGTTCCATATTCATGATTTGGATAAAATTTTAATGGTAAATTATCTAAAGTGGGTCGCATTTGATTGACCAACTTTTCAAGTTTATTAGTATTCGCAATTACGGTACTATCGCTACTAGTTTTGTATTCAACTAGCATTTGCGAATTGATATCTATCTTTTTTAATCCATTATGCAACCTAAATGCTGCTTTAGCTGCTCCACCACTTGTATCGAAGGTACTTAAAATTAAAGGATTCATGTTCGGTTAATAGTGAGGAGTTGATAGTTAGGATTTAGGAATTATAAATTATAATTTCAAATGTCTCACAGTTTTCTAGAACAAAAAGCATAACTATCAAATATTCCGTAGCGTCTATCTAGATAGTTAGAGAAATCTACGGTGGTTTCAAAACCAATTTTTTCTAAAATTTCAAAAATATCGATTCCAAATGTTCTGTATGCAAGGATTTTACCGCGAATTCTGTCTCCGTGGTATTCTGGAGGCAATAAATGAATATCTTCTGCCCCGGAGGTATCAACACGAACCAAAGTCGGTTTATCGAAAAAGCAGGGAATAGTAAAAATATGATATCCCCCTGGCTTTAATACGCGATGTACCTCCGAGAAAGCTTTTTCATAATCTCTAATATGCTCAAATACATCTTCTGTAATTACTACGTCAAAATTTTCATCTGCAAAAGTTAATTTTTCTAAATCCTGACAAAAAACTTTTTCGTGAATTTCTGTTCCTACTTCAACATTTGGTATATAACTCGAACAGTAATATGATGTAGAATTATGCAAAACTTGATAAAACCCATCATTTACATCAGTATTGTAGATGCTTAAACTATCTAAATTATTTTTTGCTGAAATCTGAACAAGACTAGAAATATTTGGAAAAACTTTATTAATCAATAATTTTGCGACGTGCCTTTTTCGGGATGAACTTTGACAGAAAGGACAGTACATATTATTGCGGACTGTTTTTGCATCAATGCAGATGAAAACAGTAGAATTTCCACATATATTGCATTTCCCAACTTGATGATGTCCTAGGTTTTTGATTGCAAGTGTAGCTGCTCTACTTACTTTCATAATTCACCAAAATTGTAGCAGATGCATTTTAGATTATAGATTTTGTAGTGTATGGCTTTAAATATTATTAATTTCTGCATAAAACAACTTACCCCGAATAATTATTTTTACCAATAAAACTTGCTGTAATACCAGGTGAGATATTGAGTAATGTCTGTTCTAGCCTTCCTATTTTCCTAACTTCGGCTAAACTCCAAGGAAATCTACCGATAAAGCTCATATCACCTTTGAGAACATTGAATAGTTGTGGCAATTTACTTAAACAATTCATCTTAATTATGTTTAAATTACCACTAAAATGATATATACAAAATAACTTACCTTGTTTGCCAACACACCATTGTCTTTGTAATATTGGCTGGTGAAAATAAACTTTAATCAATAAGGCTAGAGCGACAAAGATTGGAGAAAGTGCAATTATTGATATTAATGAAGTGAAAATATCAAAGCACCGTTTTATTAACCGAGACAGCTTGTCAAAATTATCGGAGTATTTTAAGAGTTTCCCTTTTTTATATAAACGTAAAAATACTGCTTTTTTACATCTTCTACATTGTTCTGCCCACATCATCAATTTCTCTAATTCGATGCGCGAATCTATCTCTACCTTTGTCGCAGGAGAAAATCGCAGCCATTCAGCTAAAAAATCTTCGCTTCTATTAGAAAGTAAATGCATATGCGAAGGTTTACAAGTTAGTTTTACTAAAAGTTTTTCATCTTTTAACTTAATTTTGTAACCCAAATTGTACTTACTACAATTCATATTGCTATCAATTTCAGTTTGATTCTGGGCAAAAGCTTGTTCTTGTATAGGATTTTCTAAGTCAGCATGTGATGTAAAACCTACTGAGGTTGATCTTTGCTCATGCACCATAGCTAAAAATCAGTAACGGTTGTCAATCAATAACAGGTAGCAAAATCGGTTTTATGGAACTTGTTGATGCTCTTTAGCTGCAAGATAAATCTCGTTTATAAATCAGAATTTTTCCTTCAACTATTTTTGATTCCGGGGTTAAATGCATTAGACATTAATCTAAATAGAACAAAAAAATCTCAGTTTGTAAGCAAAATTTTCGGCAGCCAGAGTAATAGTAAGTATTTACACTACTAAATTTATTCCACATTCATAAAATATTAATCCAATCATAAGTTCATTTACTTAAACAAGTCAACTGTCTATCAGTAGAATCTCGGTTGAGTTTTAAATAATCATAGTATTTCTTCTGATTAATCCTCCTAAATCAAGAATTTTTACTTATAAAAATAGTTATAAATTATACTCTAAATAAAAAAATTTATAATTTTGCCTTGATATGGTTCTGAAAAGTAGACTTTAGTGATTCACTCACTCAGTAAGAAATACAGGGATTATTGATTGCTAATTTGAAGCTTTGATTTTTGAGAAATTGGTAGCTGCTTTCTGCTTTATTAACTTCCCAGAGAAGGTTTAGCCTCAAATATATTCTCAAATCAAATAAATCTACGAATCATCAAATAATATGGTATAAATTTTAATAGTTTATTATTTGATGGTGATATAAAAAATATTTATCTACTAATGGTGGCGACGGCTTTTATTACATTAGCCCCTATTAGCATTTGATAAGCGATAAATAATTTTAATATAGTCTGCGGACGAAAAAATAACTGCTCAAGCCTTGTTAGCTATCTCCCGTGTTGCGATTGCAGTAATAACTATTGCAAAAGTTTTATAGATAAATATACAACTTTCGGTGGATGCTATATATACATAATTTGCATTCTAATTTAATCCTAAAGAATTTTTCTTTACAAAAAAACAGAAGCTGAAAACTTTCCAAAATGAGTTAGAATTTTTACTCTAGCTGCAATTAATGGTTAAATAATTTTACATAGGAGTTATTACATTGATTTAGTCCGAAAAAGCACTAAATATTCAGTATGTTGTTACTAGCTACATCTTTTTGATGTGGATACGGGTGTGATTACCATGGCGGCAAAAAATGACATAGCTTTTGTAATTGTTTCTTACAATTCAGCTAAAACTTTAAGAGGTGCAATTGAATCATGCATTAAAGCGGTTGAAGATTTTTACCAGGAAAGAGGCACCGTTATTGTGTACGATAATGCCTCAAAGGATAATTGTCCGCAAATTCTAGATGATTTTGCGCGGAGATATCCACATATATTTATAGGTAAAAAAGGAGAATTTAACCTAGGATTTGGTGTTGCGAATAATAGGGCTGTTGCTGCAATACCAAGCAATGCTTATGTTTTAGTAAATCCTGATGTCACATTTAGAACTAGGATCATTCCTCGTTTAGAGGCAACATTAAATTCCGAATCGAATATCGCAATTGTCTGCCCAAAATTATTGTATCTTGACAAATCAGTTCAACCTTCAATTCGTAGATTTCCTACATTTAACTTTTTACTTTGCAAGTATTTGCTAGGTGAAAAGTTACAGAATATACTATGCCCTTTTGATTATTATTATGCTGGTATACCTGCTCCCAGAAAAATTACAGAAATTAATTGGGCAATAGGTGCTTTCATGATGGTGTCTGGGAAATATATCGAGCGTTATGGTTTGTTTGACGAACGCTTTTTCTTATATTTTGAAGATGTAAGTTTATGTGTAGATGCTTGGCAAAACGGCTATAGAGTTTTATATCAGCCGAAAGTATCCGCACTGCATTTATATCAGCGCAGTAGTACTCGTTCAAAGTTTAACTATTTAACGCTGATACATATGATTTCCGCTTTGAAGTTTTTTGCTAAATATAAACGTTATCGCAAATCTTGGCAGTTAGTTACCTTGATTTTGGAAATCTATCCGAAATTACGTCATAGCTGGCGTTATTTCGTACTATCTAAATTTGAGAAGTTGCAGCGCTCGTAAAATTTTAAATTGTATCAATTTCTCTATAAAAATAATTCCGTCTGGCGAATTTTGTGTTTGTAATTATATAGAGTTTATACAGCAGGCTATTTAATCATTAAAAAGACATACATGCAAGTAAAGTTACCTATTTTTATCCGTAAAATTTTAATCACGACTGGCTTTTGGCAGCAAAATTATCTGATTTTAAGAGCATTTAAACCTTTTTATCATATTGCAATAGTAGCCGTATTTTTAACAATTATGGCAGCGGCTTTAGAAGCTGTAGGTATAGGCTTGATAGCCTCTTTATTACAAGGATTGACTAATCCAAATCAGCCAGCTTTAGAAACAGGTGTTGAATGGTTTGATATTGGTATTTTAGGTACTGAAAATCCCGCTCAAGAGCGTATTTGGCGTATATCTGGTTTAATCTTATTTACTGTTTGGGTGAGAGCAGTTTTTAGTTATTTCGGACGTTACTGTGCTAAATTATGTGAAATTGGATTGGTAGATACTCTTCGTAAAAAAATATTTGAGCAGTTTAAAAACTTTAGTCTTGCATACTATACCCAAAAACGTTCCGGAGAATTAATTAATACTTTTTCTACTGAAGTAAGTAACTTGAGCTTTGCTTTTAACGAACTAATTAATTTCGTAACTAAAAGTTGTGTAATCTTAGCATATACTGTTGCCATGTTTGTTATCTCTTGGCAACTTACTTTAGTTACAGTACTACTTTTCAGCTTACTGGCAGCAGCAGCATCACATTGGATTCGTAGAGTGCGTCAAGCCAGTTTTGAAATGAGTTCAACTGGAGGAGAATTAGCAGCAAAAACCTCAGAATTTATTAGCGGGATTCGCACCGTACAGGCATTTTGGACTCAAGAATTTGAAAGTAAGCGTTTCAATCAAGTAGCCGATAAGTTTGCTAGCGCTTGGTTGAAGGCTAGTACTATTAGCGGGCTTTTGCAACCAGTAATTGAAGCCTTAGCTACTACAATTTTAGTATCAATGATATTAGTTGCGGTTTCTACACTCATATCTAGTGGAATCCTAAATACAATTTCTTTGCTAGCATTTCTATTTGCGTTATTTCGATTGCTGCCAATCATCGCTCATATGAATAGTTCCTGGGGTTTAATTGCCATACATTCGGGAGCTTTAGGAGCCGTTGAAGAACTTTTAAGAACAGATAATAAAGCTTATTTAACAGATGGGACAAAAAATTTTCCGGGTTTGAGGCAAGCTATAAAAATTGTCAATGTTGATTTTGGTTATGAAACTAGTCAATTAGTATTACACGATATTAATTTAACCATTGAACGCGGTCAAACTGTAGCTTTAGTTGGTGCTAGTGGCTCCGGTAAAACAACTTTAGCGGATTTATTAGTACGTTTTTATGACCCCACTGTTGGCAAGATATTAATTGATAATGTAGACTTGCGCGAATATAGTATCGGTTCGTTACGTAACAACATATCGGTAGTAAGTCAAGATACTTTTATATTTAATACTTCGGTACGAGAAAATATTGCTTACGGTTTAGAAAATATAGATGATAAAGCAATTATAGAAGCAGCTAAAGGAGCAAATGCCGATGAATTTATTTCAGAATTACCCCAGGGTTTCGACACCAAACTTGGAGATAGAGGAGTACGCTTGTCTGGTGGACAAAGACAGAGAATTGCCATTGCTAGGGCATTATTACGCAATCCAGATATTTTAATATTAGACGAAGCAACTAGCGCTCTTGATTCTGTCAGCGAACGTTTAGTACAGCAGTCTTTAGAAAAGTTGGCTTATGGAAGAACTGCTATTGCCATTGCCCATCGACTTTCTACTATTTTTAAAGCTGACAAAGTTGTAGTACTAGAACAGGGACGTATTGTAGAACAAGGAGGTTATCAGGAATTATTAAATCGTAAAGGTAAACTTTGGAAATATCATCAAACACAGCATCAGTTTAGTCAAGATAATTTGGCATATGAAGACAAAATCATAGAGGAAAAAGAGAAATAATTATAATCAAAACTTATTAACTCCGAACACTGATTAAATGGATTACGCTGATTCCACGGAAATTGTTTATTAACTCCGGTGGTACGCGCCTCCTAACTCCTAACTTCTAACTCTTAACTCCTAACTATTCCCTATTCTCTATTGACTAAAAATTATGAAAGTAGCAATTTGGGGTTCGTATAATTATGGTAACTACGGCGATGATATTATGGCAATTCAGTTTGCCAAATATTTGAAAAGTATAAACATTCGAGCTGTAGTTTATCGATTGAATGAACAATTAGCAAAACGTTATCAAATTCAAACTACCGATTCATTAAATGAACTTTTTAAAGATGCTGAATTTTGCATTATAGGTGGTGGTGGATTTCTCGTCGAAAATTTTTCTGCACCTTTTGAGGAAGATTTTCGCCGCTTAAAAATTGTCAGTACCGAAAATAATTGTCCCGTATATCCTATTTCTATCGGTGGAGAAGGGCTGGGAGAAAATGCTTTGCTTTCATATTGGAGGCAACAATTTTTTCAAGGTGAAATCTGTAAATCCTGTAGCGTCAGATTGGAATCGGATAAAGCTTTAATTAACCATTTTCGCAAAGAGGTTTTTTATTATCCCGATGTTTTGCTTTCAGTATCTGAATTTTGGCAAATTCCTGCTCAAATGAACCAGAATAAGACCATTAATGTTGGTATAAATATTCCTAATACTATTCAGTGTCAATGGCTTGCTTTCCAACTTGGTGTAATCGCATCTATCAGAAGAGATATTGTTTTTCATTTTATTAAAACATATTTACCATCATCGACAATAAATACCGAGTTGCGACCCAAACAACTATCTAGTAATATCAAATATCATGTGTATACAGACCCTAAGTTAACCCTTGAATTCCTTGCTTCACTTGACTTAGTAGTTTCATACAAACTACACCTTGGATTAACAGCACTTGCATTAGGGGTGCCATTTTATAGCTTGGGTGGTTCTGGAAAAGCTAAAGCCTTTTTAAATAGTATCGGAGCCGATTTTGCGGTTTGGAATCCCGGTGACAAAAGATTTAAGGTTGCTGCCTTTCTATCCAATCCTCAAAATATTCTCCAAGCGAAAAATAAAT
This sequence comes from Cyanobacteria bacterium J06633_8, assembly GCA_039820645.1. Taxonomy (GTDB): domain Bacteria; phylum Cyanobacteriota; class Cyanobacteriia; order Cyanobacteriales; family Nostocaceae; genus Rivularia. The sequence continues at coordinate 23,655 of JBCBPQ010000032.1, forward strand.
TTAATTTTACTATAATAGACAAACTTACTATTGAGAGTCGGGGGCACTTAGAGTTGTTAAAAAAACTTGTAAAAAATGTTAGTTCCTCATTTCGATGAATACATCCTCTGTGATTGACTTATTACAGTCTTTTACATGAATACCAAGTTAATTAGCGAGCTTTGAAAAATCAGATTAACAGAAACATTCAATACATAGCTGGAATTATCTATATATTTAGTTGCGAGGTAATTATGAATTAAAAGTACTTAAATATGATAGATTATTCATCTAAAACGCATTTAGTTCATTCTTTATAAGAGTGAATCGGGGTGTATAAAAATGTCTAAATTCTTTAGTGAATTGAAGAAAAAATAGTGTTTTGATTTGAGAGGTCTTTTGTGGTGTTTGACACAGATCTGGAGCAAGGGCAAATCACGGTACTCCCCCCACAAGAAGCTGTTAATATTAGACAGCTATGTGCCATAATATATCGCCGACGTTGGTTAATTTTAGGAGTCGCTAGTTTCGTCATGTCCGTTGCGAGTCTACTATCTATAGTCATAAAACCGATGCGTGAAAGCTCGATGCAGATGTTAGTTAGTTCTAATCTTTATCAAAGTGCAAAAACTTATAATAATCAAAATAATTTAAATAATGATTTTACAGATTCTAATCTTGAAGTTGTTGATTATACTGCTCAGTTACAGTTGATGCGAAGCACAAAATTAATTCAAAGAGCAGTAGGATTACTTCAACCAATGTACCCAAATATTACAGTAGAAGATATTAAAGGAGAAAAAGGTGTAAAACCCGAAAAAGCCCCTTTAACAGTTACCCAACTACAAACAGGAGCCGGAGCAAATAAAGCACCTTCGGAAGTATTTGAAATATCTTTTAAAGATAAAAACCCAGTTAAAGCCCAAAAAGTACTCGAAGCCTTACAAATAGTTTATCAACAATTTAATAAAGAACAGCAAAAAGCCCGTTTATCAAAAGGTTTAGCTTTCGTTAATAGCAGACTTCCCCAAATTAGGGAACAGGTAATTAAATCAGAAAAAAAGTTAGAAACCTTTCGCAAAAGACACAATATAGTCAATCCGCAAGTACAAAGTACAGTTCTTTTAGAAACTATTGCTGCAATCAAAAAAGAGCTTGAGACTACTACCGCAAAGTTGCAAGATATAGAAGCTCGATACAGTAACTTAGAGCAAAAAATAGCTGCTTCTCCAAGAAATGCTTTAGCATCTTCCCGTTTGAGTCAGTCAACCCGCTATCAATCCTTATTAGATGAGATTCAAAAAACAGAATTGGCTTTAGCTGAGGAAAGACAGCGGTTTACAGATAATTCTCCTACAGTACAAAAACTTTTAGCACAGCGTCAGAGCCAACTGGCTTTGTTACAACAAGAAGCCGGAAGAAGTTTGGGAGATAAAGCAGATGTTGCTCAAAATATACCAAAGCCACTGTTGACAAAAGGGCAGCTTGCGGGAGTCGATTTAAAGCTAGTCGAAGATTTAATTAAATTACAAACAGAAGCTTTGGGTTTGCGCGCCAATCAACAAAGTTTGATGGAATCTGAAAAACAGCTGCGTGCGAATTTAAATCAATATCCTGCTTTGATTGCACAATATAATCGATTATTGCCAGAAGTCGAAACCAACCGTAAAACTTTGGCACAATTAATGGAAGTACGTCAATCTTTAGCCCTTAAAATTGCTCAAGGGGGATTTGATTGGCAAATACTCGAACAACCTGAATTAGGAACAAAAACAGGTAGCTTAAGATTATTATTTCTCTTAGCAGGTGCAGTTACCGGTCCAATTTTAGGTATCGCATTAGCTTTAATTTTGCAGCTATTTGACGATACCATTTATAACCCCAAAGACTTAACTAAGTTTACAAATCTACGTTTGCTTGGTAAAATCCCCAAACTTCCACCACCTAGTAAAAGAAAAAGACTTTTTAATTTATCAGTTAGTTTTAGTGGTTCATCCTCACGGCGATCGCTAAGCAATTCATACTCTTCTTTTTCACAAGCCATTGCCCATTTGCCTTGCCATGAAACCCTGGATATGGCTTACCAAAATATTCAAATATTGAAGTATCCCCTCCACTGTCAAACACTAATGATAACTTCAGCATTAGGTGGGGAAGGGAAATCCACTTCAACATTAGGATTAGCCGTCAGCGCGGCTAAGATGCACCAGCGAATTTTGGTAATTGATGCAAATCTACGAAATCCCTGTTTGCATTCGATCCTAGAACTTTCTAATGATTGGGGACTATCCTTATTATTATTAGAAGAAAGAAATAGTGAAGTCAACGATTACGTGCAACCCGTTCATCCTGCCATAGATGTTTTAACTGCCGGACCAGTTCCAGATGATACAGTTAAATTACTTAGTTCCGGGCGGATGAAAGAACTCTTAGAGATATTTACGCGCAACTATGATTTAGTCTTAATAGATGCTTCCTCTATTTTAGATACCGTAGATGCGAGGATTCTGGCTTCTTTATGCAGCGGTATTATCATGGTAGGACGTATGGGGAAAATTACGCATACTGAATTAGTTCAAGCCACACAAATTTTAAGCAGCTTGAATTTAGTCGGAATTATTGCTAACGAAGCAGGTAAATCGCAAAAAGTCTATATCTAAAGCAATTAGTTGAATATATTCCTCAAATATATTCCTCAAAAAACTCCGCGTACCTCTGCGCTTACCTCCTTTTCCTCTGCGTTTAAAAAAATTAATCTTGATGTTTACTTATTGGCAAACATTAAAAAAATATACTTAAATCAATGAAATAGAAATATTTGTTGATTTATTTTCATGTTCAAATACCCGTTTTGCTGCAATCATAAATATGATTACTTACTTGATGATTTATGAGAATAGATTCAAACAATTATGGATTTACATGCCATCAGATAAATGCAGGTAAACTTTTTTTAACTTAAGACTCGCTTTTATACCCAATCTGTTTTATATTTTGATTTTTAAGATTGAAAATATAGTTTGATCGATTACCAACCGTAAATTCTAAGAAGGTTAATACAGCATGAATTCTTATCTAGCAGCTGCTATTCAAATGACCAGCGTGCCCGATTTATCATCAAATTTGGCTCAGGCTGAAGAATTGATTGATGTAGCAGCGCGTAGAGGTGCCCAATTAGTGGGTTTACCTGAAAATTTTTCTTTTATGGGAGAAGAAAAAGATAAGCTTTTGCAAGCCGAAATCATTGCCAAAGAAACTCGAATCTTTCTCAAGAAAATGGCACAGCGCTATCAGGTAAATATTATTGGTGGTGGTTTTCCCGTCCCTTCAGGTGAAATTGATAAAGTTTATAATACTGCCGTGCTGATAGATTCCAACGGTGAGGAACTATCTTGCTATCGCAAAGCACATTTATTTGACGTAAATGTCCCAGACGGTAACACTTATCGAGAATCTAGTACGGTGATGGCTGGTAAAGAACTGCCTAATGTGTACTTATCTAAACAACTCGGAAACATTGGACTTTCAGTTTGTTATGATGTAAGATTCCCCGAACTTTACAGACACATGTCACAACAAGGTGCGGATGTAATGTTTGTTCCGGCAGCTTTTACCGCTTTTACAGGCAAAGACCATTGGCAAGTATTACTACAAGCCCGTGCGATTGAGAACACTTGCTACATTATTGCTCCAGCCCAAACAGGTGTACATTACGACCGTCGTCAAACCCACGGACACGCCATGATTATCGATCCTTGGGGAATGATTTTAGACGACGCTGGGGAACAACCTGGAGTCGCGATCGCTGAAATTAATCCTGCCAGAATCGAACAAGTTCGCCGTCAAATGCCAAGCTTGCAACATAGAGTATTTTAATAGTTTTGTTAGTATTTCAAAATTACAATACAAAAGGAAAACCAGACTTTTAAATCACTTTCATAGCCAACAAACCCGGTGTCTTTAAGACATCGGGTTTTTGTTTCTTTCATTACATTGATGATTTTTTATTTTCCTATTCATATCTCTCTATATAAAAATAATTTTTATCAAATAATTTGTATCAACAAAACAATATTTAAAGCCAGGTTCGTTTAATCTTAACTCTAGAATTTTATTGTATTAATGCCACAACTTTAGATCGGGGTAATTGCGGAAACGAGTCCGAATTCTTCTGAGAAAAAGAAGTATGAGGTTAATACCTAAAAATTCCACCTTCGGCTACAAATTTCTAACTTTTCGCCTCGAAAATACATCTTGCAAACTCATTACTAAATTACTTCTGGTAATGATTTATGTATTTGGTTTTGTCAAATTGTTTCCGGTTACACAAACTACTGCTCGAACCGTTAATAACAGTAACGCTTGTATTTATAATTCTAGTTTGAACGGGCAAATTTCCAACTTGCTCGAAACCACCATTAATGTATCGAATTTCGCAAGCAACTCACATCAGGGTATTAGAGTTGCCATGCAGAGCTTGACTACACCATTATCAAGTTATTTCAACGATAGTAACTTTGATGAGTCTACATTAAATTTGTTTGCCAGCATACCATCACCCTTACAGGCAGTGGTACCTGTGGGAAAAGCAATTGCATTTTCTCTACAGCCAGGATTCAATTTCAGCAGCCCGATTCAACGTGTTGACACCACAGTCGCTAATATTCCTTTAACCTTAATTTCTGGTGGTAAACCTATAACAATTCATGCTGATAGTCGCTATCAGTTAGAAGAAGTTGTGGCCAAAAGCGGGACTAATGCAGTAGCAGCGGTAGACGGGGGCTTCTTCTCCTTGAAATTCCTTAACTCCAATGTCATGATTGGCCCAGTTTACAGTCAGTCAACAAACAAATTCGTTCCCGGAAATAAAGGCGAAAATAAAAAATTAGCAAACCGTCCGTTAGTTTTAATTAGTCCTGTGGCAGTCAAGTATATCCCCTTTGAACCCGACAAACATAATACATTGAAAGGTATCCAAGCAGAAATGCCGGGAGTTACCGATGCATTTGTCGGTGCAGCTTGGCTGGTGGAAAACGGAAAACCAAAACCCGCTAATTACTTTGATTTTCTTCAAGGAGCAGAGGGAGTACGCTTCCGAGCTTTTTGGGGAATGAATAAAGAGGGAGTCCCAGTTATTGGTGTTTCCAACAAAAAACTTGATTCTGCAAACCTATCAAAAGTCTTGACAAAAGCAGGAATTCAGGATGCTGTCATGCTTGATTCCGGTGCGAGTACGTCTTTAGTTTACAAAGGAAAATCCTTAGTAGGTTATACACCTCGTCCGGTACCTCATGCAGTTGCCCTGGTTGGGAGCGAATCTGGTTGTAATTAGGTGTTTTAGTTTTTAATTTGTGTTTCGATGGGACAGGCATTTTTGTCTGTCTTTATTTTATGATTTTGACTCTTGGACATTATATGCTGAAGAACCATGAGTTTTATTCCTTAGCCCCCAAGACTTTTAAAGAAGCTTTTTCGGAATCAGTTAAACCTTTAATACCGGTGATTTCCATATCTTCATAAAAGCGATCTGACTTGAGTGTATCGAGACACTTGAAGGTTTTAGGATTCCAAAGTAAGATTTTTTCATCGTCTCGACCACTAGCAAGGAAATTGCCGTTAGGACTAAAAGTGACGCTGCGGATTGCTCCTGTATGTTCGTCCGCGAATGTATGTAATAATTTACCTGTGTTCGTATCCCAGAGTTTGACCGTACTATCACCGCTACCGCTAGCAAGCATTTCGCCATCGGGACTAAATGCTACTGAGTAAACTTGCTCGGTATGTGCTTCTAAACTATACAAACATTTACCAGTACTCGTATCCCATATTTTAATTGTCTTATCTTGACTTCCACTAGCAAGCAAATTACCATCGCGGTGAAATGCTACAGACCAAACATAATCCTTATGTTCGTTTAAGATTTTTATGCGTTCTCCTGTAGCCGCATTCCACAATATGACCCTATTGTCTGCGCTACCGCTAGCAAGTACTTTACCATCGCCATCGAATGCTACACATAAAACGTCATGGGAATGTCGTATAATTCTTTCTACACGGCCCTTTTCGACATCCCAAAGAAGAATAGTACGATCTTCGCTGCTGCTAGCAATTCTTTTTCCATCAGGACTAAAAACTAAACCCCATACCCAATTTTCATGTCCTACAAGAGTTTTAATTTCTTTGGTATTGCGAATATTTTCAACATCAACGTCCCATAACTTGATCTGACGATCTGCACTACCGCTTGCTAGGGTGTTATCACATGGATTAAAAGCCACCGAGCGAATTCTACCTTTGTGTGCGCGTAACGGAAAACATTCAAATTTTTGTAATTCAGGTTGAAACTTCCACAAGCGAATCGTCCAGTCATCTCGTCCGCTAGCAAGAATTGTATTATCGTGATTAAATGCTAAAGAATAAACATCGCGGGTATAGCCTTTTAAAATATTCCAGCAAACTCCAGTTTCTATATTCCAAACCCTTGCAGTTTGGTCATCGCTGCTACTAATAAGAGTGCGTCCCGACGGATTAAAAGCAATATCCCATACCTGGCTTTCGTGACCGGATAATGTTCGCTTCAAATTACCAGTCTTAGTATCCCATAATTTAATCGTGCGGTCTTCACTACAGCTAGCAATTGTATCGCCATCCTTGCTAAAGCGTACTTTATAAACCTTCCTCTGATGAGCGTCAACACCAGATAAAGTCTTTATACATGTGCCCCTTTCTAATTCCCAAAGTTTAATAGTTTTGTCATCACCGCAACTAACTAGTAGTTCGCCCTGGGGATGAAAATCTATTGCATAAACATCCTCCTTATGTTCAGTCAGAGTGTGCAAACATTTTTCATTGTCAATATCCCATAATTTAATGCTACCGTCGGCACTACTACTAGCAATAATATTCTTCTTCTTAGGATGAAAAGCTACCGACCAAACCGATCCGCTATGTCCTGTTAATTTTTTTTGGTACTTATCAGTTTTAATGTTTAATTTTTTTTGGTACTCGTCATTTTCAATATTTTCAATATCTTTAATATCCCAGATTTTTATGGTTCTATCTTCGCTACTGCTTGCCAACAGCTTGCCATCCATATCAAATGCGACTGAATAAACTTTGCTGTTATCTTCTAATGTAAGAAGGCATTTACCCCTGTCAATATCCCATAATTTAATTGTGGAATCGGCACTACCACTAGCAAGAATTTTATTATTGGGACTGAACGCAAAAGTCCATACCCAGACGTTATGTCCTTTTAGGATATCGAGTAGTTTAATATCCTCTGCCTGCCATAGTCGCACCTCCCCATTTATTACTCCTGTCGCAAAATATTTACCATCATGACTAAAACTTACCGATACCAGACTAGACATCGTATCGCTAAATACAGAACCACGTAAATCACTATTAGTAAATTGGGTTTTTTGTAGTCTCACATCTTTAAAATAAGCCTGCCAAATTGCCAAATTAGAAAAATCCGATCCACTTAAATTAATTTGCGATTCATCAATTTGAAGATAACGCAGTAAATTAATAATATTACCTGCGGCGTATCCTTTCTTAGGTGATGATTCTTGCAGCTGCTTTAATATTTTTTTAAAATGTAATTTTAATTCGTCCTCGTTACCAAAAAAGTCCACCAGTTGTTTTTTTAATGGTTCCAAAATCGAACGCTCTTGGCTCTGGCGGAAATAGTCTAGCGAACCTGCTTTGATTAAAGGGTATTCACTGATAATCTTTAAATCACCACCGCGAATGATTTCTTCAGATGCTTGAACGATTAACCTTTCGGTGATAAATTCTTTTACCACAGACGGCTGGCTAAATCTTCGGTTATTTACACCTACAGCTGCTACTTTAGCTGCTACTTTCTCAATTAGCGATCGCCGTAATAAAGATTCTACTGCTTCAAGAATTTTAATGTTATCGGCTTTAATTAAATCTTTTTTCATATCTGCTAAAGAAACAAAATCGCGATTGATGGCAAACCAATACATCAGTTGTTTCTCTAACAAGGATAAACGGTTGAATTGTTCTTCTAAAAGCGTGCGAATATCGCCGTATACAGCAGTTTTCTTGTTTATCTGATTTAAAAATTCATCAACATCGTTATCAAATAGGTCGTATAAAGTAGTAGCAACCATTTTCAGCGCCAATGGATTACCAGAGTAAAGTTTTACTAACTCCTCTAAGTTTTCTTCTGAACTGGTTGAACTAGTAAAACCTTTATCTTTTAAAACGGCTTCTGCATCTTCTAACTTCAATCCTATAAGTTGCAATACTTTAACGGGTAGATTTTTACCTTCGAGCATTGCGACTTGTAATGGTTTTTCTCGACTGGTTAGCAACAAACAACTTTGATGTGATGTTTCACTAATCTTGTGGAATAAATCGCCATAATTCTCATACCCACTTTCATATTTTCCTGCTAATTCGTGGTCTTTTTCGTGACTGCTGCTGAATAAAGACTCAACATTATCAAAAATTATCAAGCACCGATGTTTTCGCAATACATCTATTAGATACAGAATTTTCTTATTGTGATTATCGCTTTCTAACTTTAAATTTATTCGATTGTCTTTAGGTAGAAATTCTAAAATTTCAGTCAAAATATCATTCAATTGTGGAGAATTCCGGAGACTGCGCCAAATTATGTACTCAAATTTATCGCGTACCTCGTTAACTATTCTGGCAGCAAGCATGGTTTTACCAATACCTGCCAATCCTAATATCGCAACTAAACGACAGCGCCCATCTACGATCCAGCCCTTTAATTCGGAAATTTCGTCTTCTCTACCTTGAAAACCTTTTACGTCAACTGCTTCTCCCCAATCTTCGTTAGTTTTTGGCTTCTTAGCTTGTAGTGCTTGATAATCCTGAGATAACTTTTGTTTCAAATCGTAAATTTTTCTATTACCACTGCCGTCAATTTTGAATTTTTTATAACTCTCTCCCAATCTTTTCCGCACTGCTGCTTTGGATATATTCAATCTTGTAGCAATTTCCGAACCGGGTAAACCCTGCAATGCTAGTCGCAAAGCTTCGAGTTCTGTTCTAGTTACACCTCGTTGGCTAGCAATTTCTTCAATAAAAACATCTGGCAATTGAGATTTATCAACCAAATTATCCATACTACATTAACTCCATGTCACATATATAGATATGTGATACTACTTATTTATTTTCCGCTCTCCAAACCTCTTGAAACAATTCCTGTATCGACAATCAATCCCTACACAGTAGTCTCGGAAATCTTATCAGGCATTGTTGACAATGCATTCTTAAATTAAATATAGATTCAATATACCTTCTTTTCTCACTATTGGTGAGAAGTAATTATACCTAATTATGTTCAGTAATTCCCAAATTAGTAAGCGGCGTTGAATAAGAAAAGTAAATTGCTACCGAAATAACGCGGTCAATCTTATCAAAAACATGCTACACATGAGTATTAAAAAAAAATTAATACTTAAGCATGAAAGCCATAATGCTGTCTTTTTATTTTACTTTCAATACTTTGATTTTTCTCTCATCAAATGTTATTTTTTTTGGTATAAAAAGCTTCTCTAGTTTAGGTTGTTTTTTAACCAATAACTCCAGAGGTATCTAGGCAGATGTTTACGATTGTTAAAAACAAGAAACCTAAATTTATAAAATTATAAATTAATCTTTACTTTCTCAGGATTTGCTACAAGTGTCACAATCGCGGGGTGGTGCGTGACACTGTAAACGCTATTTTTGCGTTCAGAATTTCACTAAGTGTCACATAACCTACAAGACAAATCTGCTATTTGCGACCATTTCTATTTGTAACAGGTATATTCTTAGGTATAATTAAGATATAATTCAGATATAAATCAAATATAAGTCAAATATAAATTGAGATACCAACAACTAAACTATCGTAAGTTTGTTTAGTTACGAGTATCGAGTATATGGTCGTTTTCGGTTGAGTAGAATACATTCAAATTCTGGAATAGACAGCACAGAACTAAATGGGGTGTTCTCCATGTCAAATTGAGCCGCACGGCTAGGCATTTTCACCCTAATATGCGGTTTAGGAAGCATCCGTGTCTGTTTAATTGCTAGCAATTTCCTTTATTGTATCAAGTTGAAAACCTCTATATATCTGATGTTTAAAATTATGGAGCAAAGTCAATGACTATTCTTCTGCCAGAGTTTTTGCAAACACCAGAATCTGTAAAAACATATTTGTATGTTGGAAGTTTACAAGCCGGTAGGTGATAGAACACTACCGGCTTTTTGATTGAGACACGTTTTAATGTTTTAAACCCAAATCACTTTAGGAGTATTGCTCGTGAATAGTAAAAATTATAGTTTGTTGTTTCAATTGGCTTTCAAATTCATCAAGTATTTATTTTAGTACTCGTGGGTATTTCAATTACCTTCGTTGTAGCTCACGGAGTAGGTTTAGATATAGCAATTAAATTTTTGCCTTTGCAAATTGCACTACTATCAATGTCAAGATACTTACTTAGTTAAGAAAAAGCCTGGTATTGATCCAGGCTCTGTTTCTAATTAATTCATCTCTATAATAGCTATGAAACTCCCCAAGTTTAAATTTTCTGAAACAATTAGTTGTAATTTTTCTCGTTTATCCAGATGGACGGGATATGTCATTAGTTTAGCTATCGTTTTTTTTGTTGTAACTGAAGAAGCTCCTAAAGCAATGGACTTGATGCCTGTAGCAAAAATGTTGTTTGAAGCTGCCAAAATTAGTATTACTTTGGAAAAAAAAAGCATTAAAACGAAGGAAGAGTGAAGAAGGAAGAAAGAAGAAGACTGGAATTAGGATGAGGATTTGACCTTTACCTAATTCTTGCACCGTATGACGGTGGAAAAGTCAGCCATACTTTTAGTGACGTGGTAGAGCACTATAGCGTTTTTTCACGCTTATTAGAATACAGATTTAACCGGAGCCATCTCCTTCCATCCCTGTTTGCTAACTAGAGAGGAGAAGGGGGTGAGGTTATTTCCTGTAATGTATTGGACTCAAATGCAAATTCCTATATCGACCGCTCAACAACAAAAAAACCGGGGAACAATACTTACCCGGTTTGGTCATTCTTCTGAGAATCCTCAGTAATGTAGGGACACGTCAATGTCGTGTCCCTATTTACTTTTTGATTAAAAGTTTTAGTTTTTTAATATTAAACTTTAGCAGCAGACTTAGTTTTAGCTGCAAGCTCACCACTAGCATACTTAGCAGCAAACTCATCTAAAGGAATTTGCTTAATCTTGCTTCCGTGCCCAGCAGTACCAAACGCTTGATAGCGATCCAAGCAAACCTGCTTCATGTACTTGATAGAAGGCTTGAGGAAGTGACGGGGGTCAAAGTTTGCTGGATCTTTAGCAGCAGCTTCGCGGAAAGCAGCGGTGATAGCCAAACGGTTGTCGGTGTCGATATTCACTTTACGTACACCACTCTTGATACCCTTTTGAATCTCTTCAACAGGTACACCGTAGGTTTCAGGAATCTTACCACCGTACTGGTTAATCATGTCCAACCACTCTTGAGGAACGGAAGAAGAACCGTGCATTACAAGGTGGGTGTTGGGTAAACGGTTGTGAATTTCTTCAATTCGGCTGATTGCCAAAATTTCACCAGTAGGCTTACGAGTAAACTTATAAGCACCGTGACTGGTTCCGATTGCAACTGCTAGCGCATCAACTTGAGTTTTTTCAACAAATTCAACAGCCTCGTCAGGATATGTTAAAAGTTGTTCTTTAGTAAGAACTCCTTCAGCACCATGTCCATCTTCCTTGTCACCCATTCCAGTTTCCAAGGAACCCAAGCAACCGAGTTCTCCTTCTACAGAAGCACCAACTGCATGAGCAACTTTCACAACTTCAGCGGTAACGTTAACGTTGTACTCGAAGCTTGCTGGAGTCTTCGCATCAGCTTCCAAAGAACCATCCATCATTACACTGGTAAAACCATTGCGAATTGCAGAGTAGCAAGTAGCAGGGCTGTTACCGTGGTCTTGGTGCATAGCAATAGGAATCTCTGGATGGGTTTCCACTGCTGCCAAAATCAGGTGGCGCAGGAAGTTTTCCCCTGCATACTTACGCGCACCACGAGAAGCTTGCAAAATCACAGGGCTATTAGCTTCTTCAGCAGCCTGCATAATAGCCAGGATTTGCTCCATGTTGTTGACATTGTAAGCTGGGATGCCATAACCGTTCTCGGCAGCATGGTCAAGTAGCAGACGCATTGGTACGAGCGCCATAAATATTCCTCCTAATTTAGTTATTAGCTAATCTGTTTAAGATAAGCGTAATTCTTACGTTAATCTTAAGATAATTTTCAACTTATAGGAAATTATAACTATTTGTGCGTACCTATGTTCAAAAAGTTTCTATATGTAAGATTGGGAATTGGCAATAGTTATAGAATTAGGAGTGAAGAACTAGGAGTTAATAATTTAATAGTTATCAGTTAGGAGTTACCAGTTGTATCACCCTGGTCCTGGGTTCCCAGGAGAAGAGGCAAGGAACTGTTCACTGTTGACTGTTCACTGTTTTAAATTTCTTCTTGTCAGCTTCTCTCCTAATCTCCCAATAAATAACTAGGATGAAGTAGGAAATTGATTCTTTTTAAATGGGTAGCCTGGGATTCGAACCCAGAACAAATCGGTTAAAAGCCGAGTACTCTACCGTTGAGCTAGCCACCCAGCGCGTTTTTCGCGACTAATGAATAATAACACGACACCCTCTAGTTTTGTAAAGGGGTTAAGCGAAAAAATTTGCTGTGAGACGAATCATTGCACAATGAGTTGACCCAGGATCGATTACAGTCAAGTGTTCTCCGGTGTTGATAGCATTCCGCGGTCCGCTCCAAGGCTCCAAGCAATAAAAATCTTTACCTTTGACCGTCCAAAAAACCAAGGTTGAGAAATTATCATCGTATTCGAGGGTCATTTTTAAGTTACGACTTTTATCTGTAACGCTAGTTGATTTTGCACTGAGCTTGGTGAATGCAACATCAATTTCATCTTGACCAAAATCAAAGCTACCGTTAAACGGATGACTTTCTTGGCTACCTTTGTTTTGAAACTCTTGAGATGGAATATCAAACTCTAGCTGGCTTTTGTCATAGGTTAAGAAGTAAGGATGAAAACCCACGGAAAAAGGCATTGGTTCGGAAGACTGATTTTTAAATTCTTGAAGTATTGTTAGTGAATTACCATGGAGTTGATATGTGAAGCTAACCTGAAAATCAAAAGGATAAACGGTAATGGTTTCTTTGTTGCTATTGAGATGTAGCTTGAGGGAAACATTGTCTACAGTAACTTCTTCCCCTACTTCCCAAGGTAAATTACGAGCAAAACCGTGTTGTTTGAGTGTAAATTTTTTGTCGTTAATACTGTAAGTATCGTCAGGTAAATTTCCGCAAATAGGAAATAGAATCGGATTTCCACCTCTAATGCTCATTTCCGGATTTTTGAATCGTTCTTCATCCAAATAAAAAACTTCTTTACCATCAATGCGCCATTTGGTGGCGATACCACCGCGTTTCGGTAGCACTTCTAATTGAGATTTACCTTTTTCGTCAGTAAGAACGTAGGTTTCGTACTGTCTTTGTTCGACGTTAATAGAAAACATAATTCGAGAGTTGGGAATTGGGCATTGGGGATGGGAAATAGTTAGAAGTTAGGAGGGCGGGAGTTAGTAGTTAGGAATTAAAAATAATTATTCCCCTTCTTCTCCCTCTTCCCCCTCTTCCCCATCACCCCATCACCCTATCACCCAACCTCTAACCTTTAACCTCTCACCTTGAACCTAATTACTCATCTTCAGCAAAAATAAATCGATGCAATTCGCTCGGATCTGGTTCGGGGCTGCTTTCTGCAAATTCTACAGCTTCATCAACGGTTGCTTGAATTTTGCGCTCTATGTCCTTTAGTTCTTCTTGAGAAGCTAAATTTTGTTCAACTAAATAAGCTGCTAATTTTTTGATGGGATCGCGAGAAAACCAGAATTCTTTTTCTTCTTTACTACGCATTTCGTCTGGATCTGCTAATGAGTGACCCCGAAAACGGTAGGTAAGTGCTTCGATTAATGTTGGGCCTTCCCCAGAACGAGCGCGTAATACTGCTTCCTGAGCGACAGAACGAACTGCAAGTACATCCATGCCATCAACTTCTACACCAGGCATACCGAATACGCTGGCTTTTTTGTAGATTTCTGGTTGAGAAGTTGCACGTTCGTGAGACATACCAATTGCCCACTTGTTGTTCTCTACCACAAAAATAATTGGCAGTTTCCATAAAGCTGCCATATTTAATGTTTCGTAAAATTGACCGTTATTACAAGCTCCATCGCCGAAAAAGCAAGCTGTTACTTGGTCTGCACTTTCATCTCCGAGAACCTCACGACGGTACTTCGTTTGAAAAGCTGCTCCGGAAGCTACCGGAATACCTTCAGCAACGAATGCATAACCACCTAACAAACCATGTTCGGCAGAAAACATGTGCATCGAACCACCACGCCCTTTACTGCAACCAGTGGCTTTACCAAATAATTCTGCCATGACTTCCTTTGCTGGAACTCCCGCACTCAAAGCATGTACGTGGTCGCGGTAAGTACTGGAAACGAAATCTTCACCCGCTCGCATCGCCTTAATCACACCGCTAGAAACTGCCTCTTGACCGTTGTACAGGTGGACAAAGCCAAACATTTTGCCTCTGTAGTACATCTCGGCGCATTTATCTTCAAAAAAACGCCCTAAAACCATGTCTTCGTAAATTCGCACACCTTCTTCTTTTGTTATTTGCGCGGTGGTCGCATTGAAATTGGGTAAAGTTCGTTCTTGAATCATTATTTTTCGTAAAAACTCCGTGTTAACACTTAAAGAGATAATTTTAGTAAATTTGCTCTGTATTCCTAGGTCAGCAGTCAAAAACTGTTTGCGATTCCTAATTTTTGATGGACTGTTTATCCAGCAATAATAATTACTTAGACTGCATTTTCTCCTATAGATTACCGTTTCAGGATATCAATATTCTGCATTTTGATTAACAAATTAAATTCAGACAGCAAATATCCGGAATATCTCTGTAGATATTTGTACTTAAATCACAATTATGATAATATCTTTTTCTCGTTTAGGGAAAAAATTACAGGGATAATGCTTAATCTTCTCTTCTAAATGAGAAAAGCCTTTATCTACCAGGGTAGTGTCCTTTATCGAACAAAAGTATTGTTGTGCAAGCACGGCTTTTTTATATAGTGTGTACTTAGCAACTTAGTTGTAAATAAAGGTAATATCTAAATTATTAAAGGGTAAATACTCTGTTACACTAAGCACATTTAACTATTGAAGGAGGTTGATACGCCTAAATTACATTCATGACCGAGCGCGCTTACTCTACCTAAAGGGAGGTATGGGTAAAGATGTTGCGATACACACTCTTTTGTGTGAAATGACTGGGTTATTATTATGGCACGGTTTTACAAGCCCAAGAATATATTAAGAAAACTTTATCGATGAAGGCTGAGCGGGGAAGTAGACTGTGCAAATTCCGCTAGATTATTACAGAATTTTAGGAATTCCGATGGCGGCAAGTGATGAGCAGTTGCGTCAAGCATACAGCGATCGCATTGTCGGACTGCCGCGACGCGAATATTCCTCTTCAGCAATTGCATATCGAAAAAAACTTATAGAAGAAGCATACGTGGTTTTATCAGATCCAAAACAACGCAAGGAATATGACCGGGTTTATTTGACAAACGCTTACACTCCTGATGATGAGCGTTATGGCGGTGTGGCAGTAAAAAAAACGACACCGACCGTTCGAGCTGATATTGAATCTAGCACTTTGGGTATCGACATTTCCCAAGATGAGTTGATTGGCGCTTTAATGCTTTTGCAAGAATTGGGAGAGTACGAACAAGTTCTAAATTTGGGTCGCCCATACTTAGTGAATCAAAATGGTAAAGTAGTCGGCAATTCAAGTCAGCCTTCAAGACAAGCCCAACTGACTCCCGAACAAAATGCCCAACGTCCGGATGTTGTTTTGACGGTTGCTCTTGCTTGTTTGGAATTAGGTCGCGAACAATGGCAGCAAGGTCACTACGAAAATGCAGCCGTATCGTTAGAAACTGGTTTAGAACTGCTATCCAACGAAGGATTATTTCATAACGTTCAAACTGAAATAGAAGCCGACCTTTATCGCCTGCGACCCTATAGAATTTTAGAATTACTAGCATTACCACTAGAAAAAACTGTCGAACGACAGCAAGGATTACAGTTATTACAGGAAGTACTGCTTTCTCGCGGCGGTATTGATGGCGCAGGCAAAGATGAATCTGGTTTAAACGTAGATGATTTTCTACGGTTTATTCAACAGTTACGTCATTATTTAACCTGTTCCGAACAACACAAGCTATTTGAACAAGAAAGTAAACGCCCTTCTGCTGTCGCTACATACTTAGCTGTATATGCTTTGATAGCACGCGGATTCACTCAGCGTCAACCTGCTTTAATTCGTCAAGCTAAACAAATGTTGATTCAGTTGGGCAAGCGCCAAGATGTACATTTAGAACAATCCCTTTGTGCTTTACTTTTAGGGCAAACACAAGAAGCAACTCGTGCTTTGGAATTGAGTCAGGAGTACGAAGCTTTAGCATTTATTCGAGAAAATTCTCAAGATTCTCCCGATTTGCTTCCTGGACTATGCCTATATTCAGAAACTTGGTTGCAGTCTGAGGTATTTCCTCATTTTCGAGATTTGAAAGATCGACAAGCTTCTTTAAAAGAATACTTTGCCGACGAGCAAGTACAAGCTTATTTAGAAGGTTTACCTAGAGATAATCAAGTAAATCAAACTTTACCTCAGCCTTCACCTCAAAATCAGTCAAATAATCAAAATACTCAAAATACTCAAAACCTAAATAATTCTAATGTTGTTTACCGGCAATTCAATCACCGCAGGCAAACACCACCGGGGTATGCTCAAAAAACAACCCCAAATACCTCTAGGGAACCAAGCAATGTAGCACCTATTAACAACGAAACCCCTCATTCGGTGGGACCGCTTTCAACTACGGAACGTTTTAGAGGTAGCAACAACACCCAAAATGGTTCTGCTAGAGAGATGGCGACAGCCACTTCTATGCCTCAAACTAATGGTTATATAAGACGCAAACCAAGCGAAATTCCCAAGGTCGTTCAGGGGGAAGGTACCCCCCGTGCTAGAGTCGCCAGACGACGCAGCACTCCATCTACTTTGCAAAAAAGAACCCGCTTGATTTGGTTGATTTTTGGCTCTTTATCCGGTTTGTTAGTTTTATGGTTATTACTGGGTGCAGCTGTAGGATTTTTACAAAATATATTTTCCCCCGAACCAACTTTAGAAGGGGAGCAGTTGAGCATACAGATAAATCAACTACCCGTAAAAATACCAACGGCAAATAGTCAACCGATTTTAGATAACGGTACTTTGACCAAAGTAACCGCAGAAGAAATAGTTAAAAATTGGCTATCTATTAAAGGAGAAGCTTTAGGAGAAAATCATAATATTCAAAGCTTGAATAATATTTTAACAGGCACTCCTCTTGCTTTATGGCGAAACATTGCTCAACAAGTCAAGCAAAAGAATCATTATCGAATTTTTAACCATAGCAATCTGACTATTGAATCCGTAGATACGGTACCTGGTAATAAGAATCAAGCTGCTATTGAAGCCACGGTGAGAGAACAAGCTCGTTTCTACCAAAACGGTAAAATAAATGAGCAAAGGTCTTACAATGACAGCATAAGGGCTAGGTATATGCTGATTAAAATTGGCGGTAAATGGCGTATTAAGGAAATTTCAGTGTTGAGTACAAATTAGTTGATTTCCAGCGATGATTTGTCAATTAACGCTTAAATTACCCATGACTAAAGTTTTGATTCATACTTTTTACCAGATCGGACTCGCCAGTGAAGATAAATCTTCATGTTTTAGATTGATTGCTTTGGTGGCTTATTATTAATTATTGGTTTACGGTACTGAACTAATTTTTAGAAACTGCCTAAAATCGGTTAATGTTTACTGTTCACTGTTAACTGTTAACTGTTAACTCCTAAATCTCATGACTTCAAGAAACCTTTCTCCTCAATGGCTAAAATTTCTCAAATCCTTAGGAATAGAGTTTTGGCTGCCATTACCTCTGTTAGGGTTAAGCTTTTGGTTTGTTGGGGGATGGTTAACCGAAAAAACTTTAAATAGTTCCTATAACAACAATGCCCTTCAATTACAAGCAAGCCAAGCAAATTATGCATATGGAATAGCATCAATAAAAGTAGATATCTATCCCGAAAAAGGAGTTTCCTTAGTCAGAATAAAGAAACTAAGGCGAACATATACACGATCTCAAATGGTTTTAACAACTACACATATACCATCCTTAGAAGCAGCAATTGCAGCCGAACTGGGAATATCTCGCGAAAAAGTCCGAAAAATGATGCGATATCGATGACAGTTAACAGTGAACAGTGAACAGTGAACAGTGAATAGTGAATAGTTATCAAGCTCATAACTCTTCTCCTACGCCAATGCCTAATTCCCAATGCCCCATGCCCCATGCCCAATTCCCAAATTCATTTAAAAGCGCGTAGATATACCCATTTCTTGGTAAGTTATTCATAGCTTTAAAAGTTGCAGTTAAGAATACGGAAGGGGAGATACGTTGAGTAATAATCTCGATGCTATTGCCGCACATGGCGGACAGTTGGTAAACCGCATCGCTTCACCGGAGCAAAAACAAGAATTTATTTCAAAAGCTGATACTTTACCCAAAGTCGAACTTGACGAGCGAGCTGTTTCCGATTTGGAAATGATTGCCATCGGGGGTTTTAGTCCGCTGACTGGTTTCATGAATGAGTCGGACTATAAGCGCGTAGTTTCGGAAATGCGTTTGGCTTCGGGAGTTGCTTGGTCTATTCCGATTACGCTTTCAGTAACAGAGGAAGTCGCAAATTCTTTTAAGAAAGGCGATTTAATCCGGTTGGATAATCCAAAAGGTGAATTTATTGGGGTATTAGAATTTTCGGAAAAATATAATTACGATAAAAAACAAGAAGCAATTAATGTTTATCGTACTGATGAAGATAAGCATCCCGGTGTAAAAGTTGTTTACGATCAAGGTGCTGTAAATATTGCCGGTGATGTCTGGCTATTGGAACGTAAGGAAAATGCACAATTTCCTAAATATCAAATAGATCCAGCCGAGTCTAGAAAAATGTTTAGGGAAAAAGGTTGGAAAACTATTGTTGGTTTCCAAACTCGTAACCCCATCCACCGCGCTCATGAATATATTCAAAAATGCGCTTTAGAAACCGTTGATGGTTTGTTTTTACATCCTTTAGTCGGAGCAACAAAATCAGATGACATCCCCGCTGATGTGCGGATGCGTTGTTACGAAATATTATTAGAAAATTATTATCCAGATGATAGAGTAATTTTAGCGATAAATCCGGCAGCAATGCGCTATGCTGGACCTCGCGAAGCAATTTTTCATGCTTTAGTTCGGAAGAACTATGGCTGTACTCACTTTATTGTCGGACGGGATCATGCTGGCGTAGGTGATTACTACGGTACTTATGACGCACAGCACATCTTTGATGAATTTGAACCGGGAGAATTAGGCATTATCCCGATGAAGTTTGAACACGCTTTCTATTGCACCCGCACTAAGCAGATGGCGACTGCAAAAACTAGCCCTAGCAAGAAAGAAGAACGGATTCATCTTTCTGGAACCAAAGTACGAGAAATGCTGCGTCGAGGAGAATCACCCCCAGCAGAATTTTCTCGTCCCGAGGTTGCAGCAGAGTTAGCACGTGCTATGCGAGTTCCTGTTGAAGCTTAATTAGGGACATAATTAAATATTTTGCTTCCAAAACCGTATAAGCTATAGCTTTACATAATCTAATTCAGCCCTTTAATCTGATAGCTAAGGATTTGAGGGTTGAGGGGTTAATTTATGAAGCGGCGAATCTTTTTAAAACGAATAGGCTCGATTTTGGCGGTATTGGGAGTTACCGAGTCATCATGGTGGACGCAAGCTAGCCGCCTACAACAGGCGCTAGCCGATAATAATCCACGCAAGTTGGCGTTATTGGTAGGCATCAATCAATATCCGCAAATTCCCGCACTTAAGGGTTGTCTGACGGACGTGGAACTACAAAGGGAGCTGTTAATTCATCGCTTTGGCTTCCAACCATCAGATATTCTGTGTTTGACAAACAAGCAAGCCACTAGACAAGGTATTGAAAATGCATTTCTTGAACACCTAGTCAACCAAGCTAAACCTGGTGATGTTGTTGTCTTCCATTTCAGCGGTTATGGCAGTCGGATTAAAACAAAAAGTTTACTTGGTGGGATGGAAAATGCTTTAATTCCCGTCAATGGAACTAAAATAATCAAAGATTCCGAAACAATTGCTAACTATTTATTAGAAGACACTTTATTGCTGTTAATG
>JBCBPQ010000033.1:0-44116 GCA_039820645.1 Cyanobacteria bacterium J06633_8
ATGCTGCGATCAATATTCTAACAAGAGCCTTAAGTACGGTGGGGCACACCGGAACTTGGATCAATGATCCGAACGCTTACGGAGAATCGGCCTCTACTCTTCCTGATTCCGGTCTGGTTGAGCAAGTCGGCTCGTTGAAGTCAGAATCCCCGTTCTTCTAGGACGGGGAGTGTCAAAAATTAGGAGCATAATTTAGAGTCCATTAACCTGCTCTGTGAAGTCTAGACAAGCCAGACATCACTTCCTACTTCAGTGGGAGCATGGGAGAAGTTATCCCTCGGTAGGCTTGCACGGCTGAGCCGTCCGCACATCAAAATATTTGCGTTTACTTTTTTCTTGATCGCTGCTTGGTTTTTGCATATTTATCAAGAAAAAATAAAACACTTATCTTATTATTATGCCAAAAATGAAGCACAAAATACATTAAAAGTTATTGATTATTGTCTATACATGTCAATTTTTGTCTACAAAATTAACAACTAAGTCAAGCTCCATCAACAATCAAAATTCTCAACTACTTCGTAAAGTCAAGTATTTTCCATCCTAAAGTAGGATGTTGTTTAGAATTCATCGAGTTAATGTGGAAATGAAATTTTTAATATTCTTGAATTGACTCGCGGAGGTTGTATAGAGATTGTAGAAAGTGAAATATGCTCAAATAACCGTCTGAGTTAGATCGATAGCATCGAGTATCATCAGCTTAAATTATTGTCCCTAATGAGTGTGACAGTTAACAATTTGACCATATATTGCGTTATGTTTCACTTGTCTTATAATTAAAGGCTATAAAGCATGTGTTTTTGCATAAGTTAATTACATAGATTTTTACCTTAAATTAGTAGGTTCTTAGCTTAGCAATAACTAAAATTGTGTTTGAGGTGACTATGCCTCATCTGCAAGCTTCACTATAAGTGAATTTTTGTTCTAATTTGCAGCAAAGTAAATTATCCGTGCAAGGTGTGAGGAGAACGAGGAATAATGTCTAACATGTTGTGGAAATCTTTGGCATTGAGTCAAGCAGTATTTGGAGCATCGTTGTTGGTTTCAACAAGTGCGATCGCGGCTCCTAATACAACTGAAGCTGAAGCTGTTAGTACTGAAGTAACCCAGACAAAAGAAAATTCAGAAACAGAAGCACCATCTGTATTTTCATCTTCTGTAGAGCTTCAAGAAAAACAAACCTTGGCTCAAGCTCAACAAAATGAAGCTAACGTTTTAGAAGAAGTAAATCGGTACGGTAGTGAAGGACAGGAAGATGGAAGCCAATCTCAGGTAACTTCCGTTTCTCAGTTTTCAGACGTACAGCCTACTGATTGGGCTTTCCAAGCTTTGCAATCTTTGGTTGAACGTTATGGCTGTATCGCTGGTTATCCTAACGGTACCTATCGTGGAAACCGTGCTTTAACTCGTTATGAATTTGCCGCAGGTTTAAATGCTTGTTTGGATAGAGTTAACGAATTAATCGCAACTGCTACAGCTGATATTGTTACCAGAGAAGATTTAGCGACTTTACAGCGTTTACAAGAAGAATTTTCTGCTGAATTAGCAACCCTACGCGGACGAGTAGATGCTTTAGAAGCCCGTACTGCTGAATTGGAAGCTAATCAGTTTTCTACAACAACCAAACTAGCAGGTGAAGCAATTTTTGCTTTAACCGATGCTTTTGGGGATACCGTAGATGATAACAACAACACCGTTTTCCAGAATAGAATTCGTTTGGATTTACAAACCAGCTTCACCGGTAAAGATGTTTTACATACCCGCTTAGCTACCGGTAATGCCCAGCGGTTGAATACTACTGGCGATGCATTTGACGGTACTAATTTCCAAACCTTTAATGTAACTGGCGATACATCTAATAGTAATGATGTAACCTTAGACTGGTTGGCTTATTACACTAACCTTGGTCCAGCACAACTTTACGTTGCAGCAACTGGTGGTATTCACAGCGATTATGCTGCTACTGTTAATCCTTACTTCGAGGATTATGACGGTGGTAATGGTGCTTTATCTACCTTTGCTTCTGAAAGTCCTATTTACCGTATTGGTGGTGGTGCCGGTGCAGCCTTAAATTTAAAATTTGGTAAAGGTGGCGGTCCTCTTCGTGGAAGTTCTTTAACTGTTGGTTACTTAGGTTCCGAACCAAGCGATCCCGGTATTGGTTCTGGGGTATTCAACGGTAACTATGCTGCTTTAGGTCAGTTGAACTTTAACCTTAATAGCCGTATCGCATTAGCAGCAACTTATGTACATGGTTATCATGGCGCTGGTAGTGCTTTGTTTGATGCCGGTGGATTCGGAGGTGCAAACGTTCCTGTAGTTGGTACCCCACAAGCAAATTTACTTGAAAACCCTTCTTCTAGTAACTCTTATGGCTTAGCTGCTGCAATCAGACCAAGTAGTAAGATTTCAGTTAGCGGTTTTGTTTCTTACCACGATGTTACCGGCTTCCAAGCTAACGATGACTTTGAAGCTTGGAGTTGGGGTGCTGGTATCGCTTTACCTGATTTTGGTGGAAAAGGTAATGTTTTAGGTTTCTTCGGAGGCGCTCAACCCTATTCTATTAATCGAAATTTAACCGGTCGTTCTACTGAAGATAGTGATATCCCTTATCACATCGAAGGATTCTATAAGTACCGTGTCAACGATAATGTTTCTATTACACCAGGCGTTATTTATCAGAGTTCTTCGGGACAAAATGATGATAACGACGATGCGTTCATTGGTACTCTCAGAACAACCTTTACTTTCTAGATAACTAACAAAAATCTAACAAATTGATGTAAGTTGCTCCCCGTTAGTAAAGCGGGGAGCAATTTATTTTGAAGGCAAATCAGCAAACCCCAGCGGAGAACCGGAGTATAATTAAATAACTTTCAATTCCTGAGTGCAAACTCCAAACTTTTAACTTTTATCAAAACTGCTTGTGGAACTATCATGTAAATCGGAATATGCAATTTTAGCATTGTTAGAATTAGCAAGTCATTATCAGAAAGGGGAACCACTGCAAATCAGACAAATTGCGGCGCAACAAAATATACCAGATCGTTATTTAGAGCAGTTGCTGGCAACATTGAGGCGTGGTGGACTTGTTAAAAGTCAACGCGGTTCTAAAGGTGGTTACTTTTTGACAAGAGAACCTTGGAAAATTACATTATTTGATATCTTTGTGTGTATAGAAGGATTGGACAAACTAAAAAATTCTCAAGAAGATAGTAAAGCTGAAACTTCTGATAGTACTGTTGTAAAAGATATTTGGGAAGAAGCACGTCAAGCGGCTAATTCGATATTAGAAAAATATACGCTTTTAGATTTGTGTGAAAAACGAGATTCTAGGAATAATTTGGATATTATGTATTACATTTAGTTTTTGATTAAGTATTACAAAATTTCGCTGTAAATATAGTCAGACATATGAAGTTAATTAAAGTTAATTATTTATATTTATCTATAGCTTTATGAAAGTGCAGGCTATCCATAAAATATATATAAGTAGCTTATTGGATACAATTCCACAATCAACTTTCCTTACGGTATAAAAATTACCTGTCACAATTTCTCTGTCAATCTTCATATACTTCATACTCAATTGCTAATTTTAAATTAAACATAAATAAATCAAATATAAGAAAATGCGTATTGCCCGTAATATTACAGAACTTGCCGGTCGTACTCCATTAGTACAACTTAACCGTATGCCCCAAGCAGAGGGTTGTGTAGCCAAAATTGTCATGAAACTGGAAAGCATGAACCCATCAGCATCAGTCAAAGACAGAATTGGCACTAATATGATTGATGCAGCAGAAGAGGAAGGTTTAATTACTCCTGGAAAAACCCTATTAGTAGAACCTACTTCCGGAAACACAGGAATAGCCTTAGCAATGGTTGCTGCTGCTAAAGGTTATCGATTGGTGTTGACAATGCCCGATACTATGAGCTACGAGCGACGAGCTATTTTGCGGGCTTATGGGGCCCAATTACGATTAACACCCGGAATTGAAGGCATGAATGGAGCAATTTTGCAAGCACAAAGAATTGTTGATACTACTCCTCATGCGTATATGTTGCAACAATTTAGAAACCCAGCTAACGCGAAAATACACAGAGATACGACTGCTGAAGAAATATGGCAGGATACAGATGGGAAGGTAGATATGATTGTTGCTGGCATAGGTACTGGAGGAACAATAACAGGTATAAGTGAAGTCATAAAAACACGTAAGCGAAATTTTCAGGCGATCGCTGTTGAGCCAGCTTCAAGTCCAGTGTTGTCTGGAGGAAGACCAGGACCTCACAAAATACAAGGAATTGGTGCGGGGTTTATTCCTCAGATATTGAAAGTAGACTTGATTGACGAAGTAATTACTGTTACTGATAATCAGGCGATCGCATACGGAAGAAGGTTGGCTCGGGAAGAAGGTTTATTGTCAGGAATTTCTACAGGAGCGGCTTTGTATGCGGCAATTCAGGTCGCTAAGCGCCAGGAAAACAAAGGACGCTTAATTGTATTAATTCAGCCTAGCTTTGGAGAAAGATATTTAAGCACACCGCTATTCCAAGATTTGGAAGTCAAGCGGGTTAATAGCATTAGCTAAAGATAAATTCAAGTAATGCCACAATCCAATCACTACGAAATTCTCAATATAGACAGAAATGCAAGCCAAGCGGAGATAAAGCAAGCTTATCGGCGCTTGGTTAAACTGTTTCATCCGGATGTGAATCAGCAAACAGAAGATAAGGAGCAAATTATCCGTATTAATGCTGCTTATGAAGTTTTAGGTGATATTAAAAGTCGTCAGTCTTATGACAGACAGCTGCATTACCGCTTTGAGAAAACTAATACTAAAAGACAGCAGCGGACTCAAACAGCACAACAACAAGATAAAAAGAGACGTAAAACGGGACGAAATGCTGATGAACAAGTAGAAGAATGGTTGCGCTTCGTATATCAACCAGTTAATCATTTTGTTTTCGGTATTCTTGACTCTTTAGACGAACAGATAGAACAATTAGCAGCAGATCCGTTTGATGATGATTTATTGCAAGACTTTGGTGACTATTTACACAATTGCAAAGAAAAACTTAAGCAAGCACAAAATACTTTCGGCTCTTTACCAAATCCTCCCAGTTTAGCTAGAACTGCGGCTCACCTCTACTACACTTTGAATCAGATTGGTGATGGTTTGGGAGAGTTAGAATATTTCCCTCTGAATTACGATGAAAGTTATTTGCATGCCGGACAAGAAATGTTTCGTATTGCAACTCAGCTATACTATGAAGTACAAGATTCTATGGGCGCATACAAATAAACTTATGTAATTTCTTGATTGATGATAGTTATTGTATTTGCATTTACTTTCTCGATTAAAATGCACTATAAAAAATGTTCTATGGTACTATTTAGATAACTATATAAGCTAACTATAAATAACAACTTTCTATTTATAATATTTTTGTGACATATTTACATATTATTTTTTATTACGCTGTAAGATAATTATTTGATTGAAAATTATTTAAATTAACTTGTAACAATATACAGAAAAATATATCTGAATGACGTACTCTTAGTGATGATTACAAAGAGTTAGATTCAGGATATAGTGTTGAATCTACTCATAATAAAAATATAGTTCTTAAGTGATTCCCTTAAAAATAAATAAGACGATTTAATAACTCTAAGGGTGTTATCGCAGTTATTAAATTGACAAGCTCGGGTATTTTTTAGTTAGGAAAAATATTCAATAGTGAGTAATATGGAAACACAAGAAAATTTGATTTTAATTGTTGATGATAAAATTAACAATCTAGAAATACTGTTTGATGTCATGAGAATGAATGGACATCAAGTGTTAGTTGCTGATAGCGGTGAAAGCGCATTAAATAAATTACAAATTAGCTCCCCGGATTTAATTTTATTAGATGTTATGATGCCGTCAATGGATGGTTTTGAAGTCTGTAGACGCTTAAAATCTGATGATAAAACAAAAGATATTCCAGTCATTTTTATGACTGCTCTTACTAATACGGCAGACAAAATAAAAGGATTTAAGCTTGGAGCAGTAGACTATATTACTAAACCATTTCAGCAAGAAGAAGTACTCGCAAGAGTTAACGTACAGTTGAAATTGCGAAACTTGAATCATCAATTACAAAAATCGCAATTTCAATTAATGCAAGCGGAAAAAATATCTTCTTTGGGACAGTTAGTTGCTGGTATTGCTCATGAAGTCAAAAACCCAGTCAGTTTTATTGCTGGGAATTTGGAACATACAGAAAACTATACCCAAGAGTTAGTTGATTTATTAAAGCTGTATCAAAAGCATTTACAAAATACTCCTGAAGAAATTATTCATAAAATTGATGAAATAGATTTAGATTTTCTTTTAGAAGATTTACCCAAAATGATTGCTTCGATGAATGTAGGTATTGAGCGAATTAACGATATTATGCAATCGTTACGTAATTTTTCCCGTAAAGATGCTACTAGCAAAAAATATGCTGATATTCATCAAGGAATTGACACAACTTTGATGATTTTGTCTCACCGTTTGAAAGCTAACGAAATTCATCCCAGAATCGAAGTTATAAAAGAATACAATGATTTACCTGAAATTAAATGCTTTCGGGGACAACTCAATCAAGTATTTATGAATTTACTTGCAAATGCTATTGATGTATTTGAAGATAAAGGACAACAGAATGAATCTTTTATTCCTAAAATTAGTATTAGTACAGAATTAGTAAATGAAAATAATGCCAAAATCATTATTTCTGATAACGGTTACGGCATGTCTGAGGAAGTACGGAATAATTTATTTAATACTTTTTTTACTACTAAACCTGAAGGTAAAGGTACTGGTTTAGGACTTTCAATCAGCTATAAGATTATTACGGAAACTCATGGTGGAACTTTAGAGTGTTTTTCTTACGAAGGTAAAGGTACGCAGTTTGTGATTCAGATTCCTATACAATAATCTACTCCACCAGATTGCTCCCTTCCCGGCTTTATGATTACCTAGAGAATTGAGTGAGGAAGTGAGGGAGAGGAGGTGATGGAGTAATTTTATGGGGTTTTTACTTCACTCTCGCAACAATAGTCCGATG
This sequence comes from Cyanobacteria bacterium J06633_8, assembly GCA_039820645.1. Classification (GTDB taxonomy): domain Bacteria; phylum Cyanobacteriota; class Cyanobacteriia; order Cyanobacteriales; family Nostocaceae; genus Rivularia. The sequence continues at coordinate 7,108 of JBCBPQ010000033.1, forward strand.
ACGGGGACTATTAGGAGTAATTGTTGGAGTTTGGAAACCAGCATCAATTAAAGCTTTTTCCATGTCTAGGGTAAAGTATTCATCCAAGCAAGGTTCGGTACTTTTGAGTAAGGTGAATACATAACGGGGCATTTTCTGATAAACTTCAGATTGGGGGTTCATGTCCATAATTGCTAAATGACCGTTAGGACGCAATATCCGTTTGGCTTCAGCAAATATTTGTCGAGTTGCTGATTGTGGCAATTCATGACAGGTGAGAAAAATTGAAACTAAGTCAAATGAATTGTCGGGTAAACCTGTTGATTCGGCTAATGCGTGAACCCAATTGATATTATTTTGTCGCTGCTGGGAACGATAATTAGCGACTGATAGAAAATATGGTGATAAATCTAAGCCGGTAACTTTGGCTTGAGGATAAATTTCTTGTAGAGCAAAGGCACTTAAACCAACTCCGCAAGCTAAATCTAAAATATCTCGGGGTTCTGGAATTTGCGGTTTGAGAACATCATGATAAGAAGCACGTAATTTTGAGTCGCCTGCTAATTCACCAGCTTTATTAAAAAGTGTAGAGTGAACCGTTAAAGCCGCAACTTCTAGTTCTAAAGCTGGTTTCCAACCGAGATTACCTTCTTCATAAGCATGAAATGAATCGAGATAATAATTGGGATAAGAAATATTGGAATTTTCCACTTTCTTAATTTCAGTTTCCCAATCTACAGCTTTCATTGCTTCTACTTGCTCTTTCCAAGGAACACCAACTCTTTTCCCCCGCTTAATCATCATTTGACGGGCTTGATGCTTGGCTAGATTAAACAACGGCTTGATTCCCAGCAATCCATTTATCAAGCGTGTAGAGAGTGGAGTAGTATTTTTTGTAGCGATAACCATCAGTAATATTAATGAATTAAGTTCTTGATTTTGGAATTAAGAAAAAATTTACCTGTAAGGATAATAAGCCTTGAAGGGAATTTTGTTTTAATTTGAAAAGAATATTTAACAGAAGATGGGGATTGGGGATTGGGGATTGGGGATTGGGGATTGGGGATTGGGAATTGGGGATTGGGAATTGGGGATTGGGAATTGGGGATTGGGAGAGGGAGTGAGGGAAAATTTTTGATAGGTAATCTTAGAGCGGAATGGGAGTAACTCCTAACTCCTAACTCCTAACTCCTAACTCCTAACTCCTAACTCCTAACCCCTAACTGATTACTGTTGGCTGTTCTTTTTTAACGCTAGCAACATTTCCATTTGGGTTAGGGATTTGTTGGGGCTGGTTGCAGTAATACCAATTCCGCGAATTGAGTTGAGAATGGCGGTTGCTTCTGTTGATGGTGGGGAAAAGCGAGTAATAATCGGCAGGGCTTTCTCCATGTCTAGGTAAAAGTAGCCGCCGTTTTCTTGGGGTAATGTTCTGGTTATACCTTGGAAACTTGAACTGTCGCTAATCGGTTTAAATCCTTGGGCGGTAAGTGTTTCAGCGATGGGACCCCCAAGTGCTAGTAGAGCGGTTTTGTCATCAAGCCAACCGTGGGCTAGTAATGCACCTTGATTGGGAATTTGCCATTCTGTGATTTGTTTGCCACCGATATTCTTTTGAGCTACCTTTAACGATTGAGTTTTAGCTAAGTCGTCTAATTTATTAAAGGTGGCTTCTGCTGTTTTGCGATTGCTTGTTTGAAATAGGAATGCACCGCCGAAACCAATTTGCTTTAATAGTCCCTGTTTGACTGGGATTGCAGCGATACCAAATTCTCCATCCATCCAGCCAAATACGTCTTTATCTAAATCGATATTGAGGAATTTTAATTGTGCGCGTACTTGCTGAAGCAATACATTCAGTTCGGTGGCATCTTGTGCTTGTTCTGTAAAAGCCGTCCACCATTTACTAATGCCCACTCCACTCACAAGGGCAATTGTATTTTGGGGAAATTGTGATAATACTTTACCAGATGTTTGTTCGTATTGGAATTTGACTTTTTGCGCGTCTAAGTTGGTGTTGGCTTTGACTCGCAATCCATTGTCATCAACACCGATGCCAGCTACAACGGATTTTATCTGCTTCAACTGTTCTAAAGTTTGGGGTGGTATTTGCTGGGCTTGGGGATTGGTGGCAATTAAATTTTTTACCATGCTCGAATAATCGGGTACGTAAACTTGGAAGAGGGTATTTTCCAGTTGAAGATTATTGCCGATAATTTGCGAAGCACCTGTTTTACTTAAAAATGATGGTTCTCCTTTGGATGTATCGATGGCTTGGCTGACAGCATTTTGTGAAGGAGAAAATAATACGCGGTCATTTAATATAGTGCTATATGTAGGACTTCCTTTACCTTGGGTTTTTTGGATTGTCTGACCTTTATATTCAATTTTTTCGATTTTGACGTTTTTTTGCTGCTTGAGTTTATTGGTAAAATTCAAAGCTTCTGCTTTATTTTTGATTCCTACCACCATCAAAACATTTGGTTCTGCGGACGATTCAGATTTATTTTGGGCTGGCTGAACTGCACTTGGAGGTAATACGGCTACCATTACACCACCTACCCACGGTTTTAAATCCTTTTCATAGCTAATGTTATCATCGTTAGAAAAACTTTTATTGAAGCTTTCAACCCCCGCAGCTACTATTTTTTGTGCTTCGGGGGTTCCAAATTTTTCTAATTTTGACCAAACTTTGGGATCTGTGGCAATATATGTTGCCATCATGGCATCATCTGGAACTAGTTTTGCGCTAGCAGCGGCATCAGAAATTCCTCCAGATGGTCCGCTTTTCAAATATAAGTAAGCCGCAATACCGGCAACTACTACAACACCAGCACCAATAGCGGGGATTAAAAATTTAGGTTTAACTTTAGACATTACGTATTCTCTTTCTTATAACAATGACGGTGAAACTAAAAGTTAGGAGTTAGAAATTGGGAGTAATTAATTATTTATTCCCTGCCTTTCCCCTTATTTCCCTGAATCTTTCATTTATTCTTCAGCTTTTATACTTCATATTTCACCTAACAGATTATCGGTATTTACTGATAAAATTAGTAATTCTACACACTTAATGGTTTTAGATTTGGCAAAATTTACATTAACAACAGAACTAGTTGAAGCATACTGGAGTCAAAAATTTTTCTTATCTAAAGCATTCACATAACAACTGCAAAAAATTATTTTTATTTATATAGGTTGTGCTTAAAGTATTTCTACTCATGAGAAAACCGATGAGAATTAGAATAGATAATGCGCCTTAAAATTTAGTAGTTTGCTGGCACAGGTGTTGCCATTAGCATGGTAATCAACCACAAATTGTTATTTTTTTTTACTACACAGAGATTTTTTTCACAGAAAAGGAGTTAAAAATAGATGTTGCAGTCAAATTTTGATACTGAAAATCAGCGTCATAAATCTTTTGTTTCACCAGGAGCAAAACCGCAATACAATCCAGATAGACCGGGACAGGTAAAGCATATTTTCCTCGATCTAAGTTTGGATATACCCAACCAAACTGTTCGCGGTACCTGTAAAATTACTTTAGCGCCGATAAGCAATGATTTAGACCGCTTACATTTAGATGCTGTCAACTTAAATATTGAGTCGGTTTTAGTGGGACAAACCGTACAGAAGTTTGATTATGATGGCGAACATCTTGAGATTGAACTTAGTTCCCCAACTCAAATAAATCGCCGACTGGAAATTATTATTGCTTATTCGGTGGAAAAGCCCCAACGCGGTATTTATTTTATTCAACCGGATGAACATTATCCGAATAAGCCGACTCAAGTCTGGACTCAAGGAGAAGACGAAGATTCCAGATTTTGGTTTCCTTGCTTTGATTATCCCGGACAATTATCTACTTCGGAAATTCGTGTCAAAGTTCCTAAACCTTTGATGGCGATTTCCAATGGTGAATTGATAGATAGCGAAGATGAAGGAGAAAATAAAGTTTATCACTGGCTGCAAAAGCAGGTTCACCCTACTTATTTAATGACTCTTGCTGTGGGTGATTTTGCTGAAATTAGCGACCAATGGCACGATAAACCCGTTATCTATTATGTTGATAAAGGACGGGAGGCAGATGCTAAACGCACTATGGGGAAAACTCCTCAAATGATGGAGTTTCTCAGCGAAAAATATGCTTATAATTATGCTTTTCCTAAATACGCTCAAGTCTGCGTTGATGACTTCATTTTTGGGGGGATGGAAAATACTTCTACGACGCTATTAACGGATAGGTGTTTAATAGATGAAAAAGCCGCTGTTGACAACCGTAATTCAGAAGGTTTGGTGGTTCACGAACTTGCTCATCAATGGTTTGGGGATTTAGTTGTCATTAAACATTGGTCCCATGCTTGGGTTAAGGAGGGCATGGCAAGTTATTCTGAGGTGATGTGGACGGAGCATGAATATGGTTCTCAAGAAGCAGATTACTATCGTTTGCAGCAAGCACGACGGTATATTGCTGAAGACAGCAGTCGCTATCGTCGTCCGATGGTAACACATGTTTATCGGGAAGCAATTGAGCTATATGACCGCCACATTTATGAGAAAGGCTCTTGCGTTTATCATATGATGAGGGCGCAGTTGGGAGAAGATGGGTTTTGGCAGGCGATGGCTACTTTCGTCAACGATAATGCTCATCAAACTGTGGAAACTATAGATTTATTACGGGCAATTGAAAAAGCTACGGGTCGTAATTTAACATTTCTTTTTGACCAATACGTTTACCGTGGTGGGCATCCCGATTTTAAGGTTGCTTATGCTTGGGATGGAGATGCTAATTTAGCTAAGGTTACGGTTACTCAAACTCAAGCAGACGAAAAAGATAAAAATAACGAAAGTTTGTTTGATTTAAAGATTCCCATTGGTTTGGGTTATGTGAATAGAAATGACGATTTAAAAGTTTTTAAAGTAAAAGTTTCTCAGAAGGAACAGAGTTTTTACTTTGCTGTGGAGAAAAAACCCGATTTTGTCAGCTTTGATGTAGGTAATCATTATCTAAAAACTCTAACTTTAGATTTTCCCATTCCGGAGTTGAAAGCGCAGCTACTCCACGATGTAAATCCGGTTTCGCGAATTTATGCTGCGGTTGCTTTGGCTAAGAAAGATAGCTTGGAAGCTGTAAAAGCCCTATCAGAATCTTTAAAAAATGATGATTTTTGGGGTGTACGTGTAGAAGTGGTTAAGCAGCTAGCAGAAGTTCAGCTAGAGCAAGTCTTTGATATTTTAGTTGAGTATCTTGCTGATGAAAACCCCTACGTGCGGAAAGCGGTAGCACAAGCACTGGGAAAAATTAAGACTAATTCTAGTTATGAAGCTTTGAAAAAAGTTTTATCGGCTGGAGATGAGAGCTACTATGTTGAAGCTGCTGCTGCTGCTTCTATTGGTTCGATTGGTGCAACTGTAGGTGAAGACAAACCTGACGAGGCAGAAGTTGTAAAACTATTGGAGAACATTTTACAATCCAAAGCTGGTTGGAATGAAGTAGTACGTAATGGGGCTATAGCAGGTTTAGCCGAACTAAAAACTAGTGAAGCTGCTTTAAATTTAATCCTAGAATACACCAAATTAGGAGTGCCCCAACCTCTACGTTTAGGTGCAATTCGTGCTTTAGGAAAAATTTCTATTGCTCAAAGCAGTGCAAGTCTAGAAAAAATTCTCGAAAGATTAAGTAAACTTTCTCAGGAAACTTTCTTTTTAACTCAAATTGCTGTGGCATCCGCCCTCGGGCAAATGGAAGACAAAAAAGCTATTGCAGTTTTACGTACTTTAGCCGAACAAACAACCGATGGCAGAGTACGTCGTTATGCAGAAGAACAAATTGATAAAGTAATGCAGAAAACTTCATCTGGTAGTGCAGTAAACGATTTACGTTCCGAACTCGAACAACTCAAAAAACAAAATAAAGAACTTAGAAGTCGTTTAGAAACTTTGGAAGCAAAAACAAAGCAGTAAGGTAATAGGCTGCTAATAGCCTTTTAATAGCTTGGTGTTGAAAAAACTCTCTAAAAAAAATATTTTCCCTCTCTAACTATAGGGAGGGTTTTAATCAATTAGAAGGTAGGTTTTTCTGAGTTATTCTCGAACAATACTAATTAAAAAATGAATCTTATATACAGGAGATTGCAGATTTATCAGTGATAGTTAGAAGCGGGTTGCAAATCATATTTATATGGACTTTCAACAACAAAAGCTAAGAGGATCTTTGAAAAGTATAGTTTTAATCGTAACTCTCGGATTATCCCCCCTTCGCCCCTTACAAAAGTGGGGTAAAAGTCCCCCTTATTTAAGGGGGATTTAGGGGGATCTGAAAGGAAGGTGGTTGTGTGTTATGACTTTTCAAACATCCTCTAAGTTCTAATCGCTTCTTTAGACTGAGTTAGGGTACTTACCAAATTTTGTAATACCGAATCCTTAACAAGAAATATTGCATGTACTTCCCGACTACGAAGTATCAAATTTACATTACATTGTACTGATATTAATTATTCTATAAATAGCTGAATGATTGTATAGTCATTACTGCATCAAGTTAATTGCGGAAAAATTTACAGTTTTTTAAAAAATTACTTCACTCTAGCTCCTACTCGTACAATTTGCTCGCATCAGAACAAGTCTTAATAATGTTTGCTGTATAGAACGAAATTAAGGAAATAATCCTGCATAAAAATAAAAAATCTTAATTGTGATTGATTTATAATAGTAAATTTGTTACAAGTAAGTATTTGTGCAGTATGGTTTATACTTAAATGCTTTTCCGCAATGTTATTGTCTGATTGATTCAAACTAAATTAATTACATTGGGGTTTTTACGCAATGATATATTAAGATATCATAAAGCAAATACGCTTAGCGTTGAAGCTTTGTTTTTTCCCTTACAAAAAAAATGTGTGTTAACATACATTTTGCTGTTTAAAGAATGATTTTATACTCTATGGGTAAAAATTTAATGAAGATTGGGTTAGCTTCAGTGATTTTGAAGATCATTAATATTACGATTTGAATGGCACGATAATTTTTCTATGCACAAATAGTATTTTTTTTAAGGGTACTACCTGGGTCGAAAAATATTTTCTTAATTTAAATTGATAAAGGATTGTTGAAATTGCTGTGAATAATTAATTGCCAAAAATAAATCAGTTAGTGCGAATAAAAATATTACTATGGTCTGAGTAAAATTTTTGTTCAAAGCACTATTTTTATATAAAGGATATAGATATCCAAGCGCTAAGCGCTATTTTTACGTCATGGTTGAAAATGCACGTCTAATATTATTGTGCAGGGTGGTTAAAGATGCGTAAGCCTGTTTTAACAATTTTTTACCAATATAATCCTTGGAATACAACTATTGGAGGAATACAAACATTAATTAACACTTTTATCAAGTATGCTCCTTCAGATTTTGAGGTGAGGCTTGTTGGAACGGCTAATAGTAAAAATGAGACTTTAGGTAGATGGCAAAAAAAAGAATTTTTAGGCAAGGAAATTGATTTTTTGCCTTTATTTGTAGTAGAAGATGATAATGTCAGAGGCTTAGTACCGACGACGGTTAAGTATACTCACGCAATGTTGGGACGCTGTTATGCCTCTGATTTCATGCATTTTTACAGATTAGAACCCACAATAGCTACCTTCAAATGGAAAGGAGAAAAGACGTTATTTATTCAGAACGATATAGAAAAGCAGATGACATCTGCCAATGATAAAAATGCAATTTTGTGGCGACGCTTGCCTGCGGCTTATTTTGCTTTAGAACGGGCTTTAGTTGGACAATTTGACTATATTTATTCTTGCAATAGCGACTCCATGAAGCTTTATCAACGACGTTATCCCGATATATCCAACAGGGTAAGTTTGTTGAACAACACTTTTGATGAAAAAGTATTTTATCCAGTTTCTCGGGAGGAGTGCGATCGCCAAAGGTGCGAATTAGCTAAAAGGCTGAACTTAGCCGAAGATACGCAATTTGTGTTGTTTGCAGGAAGACTACATCCGCAGAAAGATCCTTTACTGCTGATACGCTCTATAAAAGCATTAAATGACAATAAGGTTCATTTATTAATTGCTGGAGAAGGTGAATTAACCGCTCAAGTACGCAACGAAATTAGCTCATTGGGAATTGAAAATCGAGTAACGATGCTGGGAATAGTTCAACAAAAAGAACTATCCGATTTGCATCGTGTTTGTAGTGCAGTTGTTTTAAGCAGTGCCTTTGAAGGATTGCCATTTGTGGTTTTAGAGGCTCTTGCTTGCGGAACTCCAATAGTAACCACTGAAGCTGGAGAAACTCCTGCTTTGTTGTCTGCCAATAGTGGAGTTGTTTGTTCTCAACGAACACCAGAATGCATTGCTTTGGCTTTGCGTCAAGTTGTTATGCATCCAGAAAACTATCCAGTTGAAGAATGCGTTAGAATTGCCGCTCCCTATGCTGCAAGTACGGTAGTTAATGGGGTTTACAGTCAAATGTGGCAACGTTGGGAAAAACGATTAAAATAATCTGTCAGCGTTTAGCAGTTATAAACAATCTTGAGAGCAAAGACGAGCAAAAGATGAAAATTGCTGTAATTGGTGCAAAAGGTCTACCTCCCAGACAAGGCGGGATTGAACATTACTGTGGGGAAGTGTTTCCCCGCATGGTAGCTAAAGGTCATAGTGTAGATTTATTTGCTCGTTCTTCTTACACCAATAGTTCTTGGCTAGAGAACTATGATTATGAGGGTGTGAAGGTCATTTCTTTACCTGATGTAAGCATGAGAGGTGTAGATGCTTTTGTTACTTCTGCCTTGGGAACACTAGCGGCAGTCGGTAGTAAATATGACATAATTCATTTTCAGGCTCTTGGTCCATCTTTATTTACAGGGTTATCAAAAGTTACAGCAAAATCGAAAATTGTTGTAACATGTCACGGATTGGACTGGCAAAGAGCTAAATGGGGAAATTTTTCGACTCGTTTGATCAAAGCCGGCGAGCAAACAGCAGTACGCTGTGCTGATAGCATAATCGCTGTCTCGGATGCTCTCAAAACCTACTTTTTGCAAACCTACGGTAAGGAAGTTGTATATATTCCCACTGCTCCGGCTAGTTATGCAAGGTCAGATCCAGATTTTAGGTATGGTAGTAAATTAGGGCTTGAGCGGGAACAATATATGTTGTTTCTGGGTAGATTGGTACCAGAGAAACGCCCTGATTTGCTGTTAGAAGCATTTACAAAGTTGCAACCACAAAATTGGAAGCTGGTTTTAGCTGGGGGTGTGAGTAATACAAAGTCTTTTACCTCACAATTATTGCAGAAAGTTGCAGATAACCGCAACATCATATTTGCAGGGGAATTAAGAGGGGCGCGTTTAGCGGAAATAGTCCGGGGGGCTGGATTATTCGTTCTACCTTCGGATGTGGAAGGATTGCCGATGGCGATGTTGGAAGCGATGCGCGAACGTATTCCCATATTAGCTAGCAATATTCCACCTCATAAGCAATTGATTGCAGGGGGAAGAGGCAGACTTTTTGACGCAGGTTCCTTGGAATCTTGTATGCAGGAATTGTCCTGGGCTACCGAAAATTCAACTGATATGACAGCAATGGCTGAAAACGCACAACAATATGTAACCGCAAACTATAGCTGGGACTACATTACAGAGGAAACCTTGAAATTATACAAAACCCTAACAGGTTCAGCTTCAGAAGTGGACATACAGGCTGATGAAAAAGGATTGGCGGGAGTTTTGAAAGATTAAGGAATTGGTAATGGCGTTAATTAACGGCATGGGAGCATTTTCTGACCAGAATACTCCTTATTTCCTTCCTAATAAACGTTATTTAAAAAGGTATATGTAATGGAAAAGGGTATTTCATCTTTGTTAACAATCGTAATGCAGCGAAGTTTACCTGCGTTAGTTACTTTTGTTGCAGTTATAGGTGGGGCTTTTGCTTACCTCAGCGTTACGCCACGTGTTTACGAAACTTCGGCGCGGTTAATGCTTGATGAAAAACAAACTAGTGTTTCGGAGTTGGGTAGAGACTTAACTCAAGTTGCAAATAGTACCCCTGGTGGTCCGAGTCCCTTAGCAGATCAAGCAGAGTTAGTAAAATCGCAAAGGGTTTTAGAGAACGCAATTAAGATATTTAGTTCTCAATACAAAATAAAAAACAACGAGCAGAATTTTGGTAAAGACGGCTTAACTTCGGAATACTTGCGGAAAAATTTAAGCGTCAAAATAGTTCCCGCAACTAACATTCTGCAAATAAGTTATGAAAATAAAGATCCCGTTTTAGCTGCCAGACTCCTGAATAGCGTATCCAGCGCCATGGTGGAATACGATATTAAAGCTATAAGTTCTGAAGCTACAAAAGTAAAAGATTTTTTAGAAAATAGACAATTGCCAATTGCCAGGAAGAAGTTGCGAGAAGCAGAAGCTGCTGAAAATCAATACAGACAAGCCAGCGGTATTGTTTCCTTTGCAGAACAAACCGAATCTTTGGTAGAGAACTTGGCATCTCTCGAAGAACAGGAAAGAACCCTCAGCGCTTCACTCGAACAAGTGCGATCGCAGGAAAATTCTTTACGAAAAATTACGAATGCTGCTAGCTTAAATAGTGCTTATTCTTCAGTCCGTAGTGGTTTGGATGAAGAATTAGTTAAAATGCGGGCTAGTTTGGCAGAATTAGAAAGAGAATTTGTAGAAGCACGTTTGCGGTTTACTTTTAATCATCCCAAAGTAGCCGAGTTATCTCAGAAGCGGGATGCTTTTCGTCAAATGTACGAACAGCAATTAGCTAATGTATCCAACTCAAATAAACCTGTTCGGGTTAATCAAATAGCTTCCGATCAAATTTCTCAGGAATTAACTTCTAAATTAATTACCAATGAAATTGAACGTTTAGCTATTGAAAAGAAATTAGCAATAGTGCGGGCACAAACTGCCGATTTAAAAACTCGGGTGGCTCAACTACCAATTAAACAACAGCCTTTAACCGCACTGGTGCGCCAACGTGAAGAATCCGCTTCCACCTTAAAATTTTTGCAGGGTAAGTTAGAAGAAGCACGTCTTGCTCAAGCCCAAAAAGTCAGCAATATCCGGATTATAGAATCAGCGACAGTGCCGGAATTGCCATCTTCACCGAAAAAGCTAGTTGTTTTAGCACTTGCCACGATTTTCGGAGGTATCTTAGCAACAGGTGTAATATTACTGCTGGAATTAATGGACAACACTTTGAGAGATGCCAGGGATGCAGAAGAACTGCTTAAACTGCCGTTGCTTGGAGTATTACCGCGTTTGCCAGGAAAAACTTTGGTTTTGGAACCTTCAGACAGATTTTTAGACGAAGTAGGCTTGGTAGAGCCTTATCGAATGCTGTTTAAAACTTTGGAGTTTCGCAGTGACGATGAGTTGAAAAAAATTGTAGTTAGCAGTACTATCTCCGGTGAAGGTAAATCAGTAGTTGTTTCCCACTTAGCTGCTGTCTCGGCAATGTTGTCTCGAAAAACACTAGTAATTGATGCCGATTTACGCAGACCGGTGCAACATACTTTGTTTAATTTACCACCGAAGCCTGGTATTACAGAGATAATTGAAGGTAGAAGAAGTTTTGCTAACGCCATACAGAAAACAGATGTAGAAAACTTAGATGTATTAACCTGCGGCGAACTACATGGAAGACCTTCTCAATTGTTAGAGTCGGTAGAGATGAAGTTGATATTAGAATCAGCTGCAAAGGAATATGACTTAGTTGTTATAGATACTCCGCCTGTAAGTGCTTGTGCTGACGCTGCAACTTTAGGTAAACAGGGTGATGGAGTAGTTATAGTAACACGGCCCAGTTTTACCATCAAAGAAATGCTGCAAAAAGCGGTATCGGAATTAACTCGCAATCATATTCCTATTTTGGGAGTGGTAGTAAATGGAATGTCTAATCTCACAGAAAAATATTACCGTTATCCCGTCAAGAGTTACCAACCTACGAAACATTTGACTGCCCGGAGTTGGAGATAGTAACACTCAACAGTCAACAGTGAGCAGTGAGCAGTGAGCAGTGAACAGTGAACAGTTATAAGTTAGGAGTTAAGAGTTCAAAATCATTTATTGTCCCCTTTTCACCTTTTTCACCTTCCTCTCCCGATGCCCAATGCCCAATGCCCAATGCCCAATTCCCAATGCCCAATTCCCAATGCCCAATGCCCAATTCCCAATTACCAATTAAGAATTCAACATGTTAAGCAATGGAGAGTTAAATGCTTCGTTTTATTTGTCAGTCTTGGTGGGGTTGATAGGGATTGGCATTGGTGTAGCTGTAGGTTTTGGGGCTGGTGCAGTACCTATTTATCTTGGTTTATTTTTGGCTGTAGTCGCTGTAATAATATTCTTTTTTGCTCGGTTTGAACAAGCGGTACTAAGTTTATTAATTTTACGCAGTTCTTTAGATCCTTTTTCCGCACAACAGGTACCTGCTGCTTTTGCGATTGGATTGGACTTTCTAACCATACTTTATGTGATAGTCCAATTATTATTAAGACAAAAAATTAATACAGATAAATTTTTCTGGTTTTTCGCTGCATGGGTGGCATTTTTAGGGATATGGGTAGTGCTACCGCTAGTTGGTTGGGGATTATTAGGAACAACTTATCTCGTAGACGGCATAAGAGAATGGATGCGGATATTCTCTTGGTTGATGGTATATCTGTTGGTAATGCAGCTAAAGGAAAAGATTCATCCGGAAAAAGCGATAACTGTATTATTTTTTAGCCTTTTAGTACCTTTAACAGTTGGATTATTGCAACTAGCTATACCTTCAAGTCTTCCTGCTGCTATAACCTGTAATAATTGTCTCAATTCAACTTTAGGACATCCAAGTACTTTCGGTACTTTTTTGTTTTTATTTATTAGTTTCACATTATGGAAACTGGGATATGTAAGAGAAAGACGCTGGTTATGGCTAACGGTGTTGGGGATTTTGGCATTTTTTATGGTGATGACAAAATCTCTTACTAGTTTAATTATGATGTCAGTATTCTTAATTAGTTTAATTATTCCTAAATTGAATTTATTGAAGCTGATTGGGGGACTTTTGTTTATCGCAATGGTATTTTACCTATTTGGGAGTACTGAATTAGGAAGCGAAAAGTTAGCTGCACTCCTGGAAACGCCTATTTTTAATCAAGATTTAGATATATCCCGAACAATTTTACTATCATTTGGAGATGGAAACAGTGCAAATTGGCGAATTGCTCAATGGTCTTTTTTGATAGATGCTTGGAAAGAATCACCACTTTTAGGGTATGGATTAGGAACAAGTAAATATATCACTTATTTTCAAAACTATGCTCATAACGATTATCTAAGATTCCTTGCAGAAACTGGTATTATCGGATTTGCAAGTTTCATGATATTTTTAGGAGTCCAAATTGCTTTTCTAATTAAATATCTAGGAAATTCACCATTGGGAAGTCCCCGTAGAAGACTTTGCGTGACAATGATATCTATTTTTGTTGCAGTGTTTCTAGGAATGGCAACCGATAATGTTTGGAGTCATACAACTTTATTTTTCTATTGGTGGCTGCTATTTGCAATTGTTGGTTGGGAAGAAGGGTAATTGGTAATTGGTTATAGATAATGAAATTATTTAACACACCAGAATGAACCTTGCTAATCACCTTGGTTTATTGCGAATATTAAACCGTCAAAACTCTACTTTTACCTTTATAAACCTGGTTTCTCTATGCTTGTTGATAATGCTGCAAGATATGAATTAACACTCAATCATGTATAAAAAAAATCGCCGAACCTGATATCATATGTTTCGAGCAAATATTTACACATGAATTTGGAGTTTGATTGAGTGATTCAAGAATTAATTAAATCTACAGGCGATCGCCTCAAAGTAAATAATAAAAATAATAATAAAAATAATAAAAAAGATTCTTACAAGATTACGATTATTCATCCGAGTGCAGGTGTTAATTGGAGTGGTGGCTCGGAAATTTTTGCTATAGAAATAGCTCGTCGTCTATCTACTTACTTCGACGTAGAACTTTTAAGTGGTGCTGAGTGCGGCGATTTTTCTCGTATCTCTGGAGGTATTCCTCGGGCTTATACCTACCATCTAATCAATCAGCCAGCTATCAAAAATTTGGTTCATCGCTTTGCCAATCATCCTGAAATAATTATAGAACATTTAACTAATTTTTTACCTTGTTTTATTCATTGTTTAACTAATTCTACAGATTTGATATTTCCCTGTAACGATTATGGAGGTTTAGCAGTAGCTGCTGCTGTACGTGCAATTAAAGGTATTCCCATACTTTATACCGAGCATAATAGTTTATTAGCCCAAGGAAAATGTTTAAGAAGAAATTTGCGTTTTTCTCCCAACCATTTAATCGTTCATAATGATAAAACTGCTGCATTTGCTCGTAATATTAGAAGCAAGCAACAGGTAAGTATTATTCCGAATGGAGTGGATTTAGAAAAATTTACTCCTCAAGGCACCAAGATAGATTTCGGTTTAAGCAAACCAATTGTATTATGTGTCGCTTCTTTAAATCGTAATAACCACAAACGGGTAGATTTAGCAATTAATGCCGTTTCTCATTTACCTCAAGCAAGTTTACTATTGTGCGGCGATGGCCCAGATAAAAATTATTTTCAGTCACAAGGCGATAAATTACTCGGTTCAAATCGTTTTAAAATATGCACTTTTCCCTTTGATAAAATGCCCCTAGTTTATCGCAGTGCCGATATATTTACACTTCCTTCTATCAACGAACCTTTCGGTTTTGCTTATATTGAAGCAATGGCTTGTGGTTTACCGGTAGTGGCAACCGATGACGAAATGCGCCGCTATATTATTGGTAATTGCGGTATTTTATGTGATGTTACTAACCCACAAATATACGCACAATCATTATCTCAAGTATTGCAAACAGATTTGCCGCTAAAACCACAAATCAATGCCTTAAGATTCAGTTGGGATGCAGTGGCTTTAAAATATAGTGAAGTGATTTTAAATACTATAAAAAATATATAGAGCCAAACTCCATAGATGCTATGATTTAGATCGATTAAAAAATTATTTTGCAAAAAAATATACCTTTATACAGAAGTAAATATATCAAATCATACATAGCATCTTGTAAAGGAGTTATTTAGTAAAGAGGTTTTATTTAAATGCCATGTTGTTCTATTATTATTCCCGCTTATAACGCGATCAAATATCTGCCAGAAACTTTAGAAAGTGTATTAAAGCAGACTTTTACAGATTTTGAAGTTTTAATTATTGATGATGGAAGTTACGATAATATTGTAGAGTGGGCTTCTGGAGTTAAAAACCCGCGAGTCAGATTTCTTTCTCAAAAAAACAAAGGTGTTTCAGCCGCAAGAAATTTAGGCATTAAAAAAGCTAAAGGAAAATATATTGCATTTCTTGACGCTGATGATTTATGGGAACCCACGAAATTAGAAAAACAGTTGCAGCTTTTCAAAAATAATCCCTCATTAGGTTTAGTGCATACTGCAATGGTTGTAATTGACGAACAAAGTAAATCTTTAGGGAGGATATTTACATCTAATGTTGAAGGTGATGCTCTAGAAAAATTATTAGAGCAAAATACAATAGTGACTTCTTCAGTAATAGTTCGTCATAGCTGTTTGCAAGCGGTAGGAAATTTCGATGAAAATCTTAGTTCTTCTGAAGATTGGGAGCTTTGGGTTCGTATAGCTTCACGTTATTCCATAGCGCACATAAAAGAGCCTTTAGTTTATTATCGACAACATGCCAACAATACAACTAAAAATTGGCAAATGCTCGAACAAGATTTATCTTCCATCGAGCAGGTGTTTCAATCTGTCCCTCAAGAATTATCCTATCTAAAAAAACGTACTTATGCTTATGCCAATATTTATCTAGCTTGGAAAGCCTTAGAAACTGGTTATTGCCAGCAAGCAGTCTATTTCCGCAATCAATCTATCAAGCATTATTTTAATATACTCTTTTGTCCCAACTTTATTCGCTTAAGCTTAGCTATCGCACTGCTACAAATCTTCGGAAATAAAGGTTTTAGCCGGATAAAATCGATAATTTACACAGTACGTCGGCGTTTTTCTACGGTGAAGTTATGAAAAAAAAGTTAGATAGATAAATGTAGAAGTATTTAGCAAAAAGGGAAAATATAGAGGGTTAATGGAATTATAACAGTTCCTTAACCTCCAATTCCTAACTCCTTTGATTTGAGTTTAAATGTCGGCAATTTTTTTTCTTTATTTTTTTTCCTTCAGAGTTTAATAAAGTGATTAGACAACTAGTAAACACAGCTAATAATTCTCGGCAAGAGTCGCAAGCTAAACAAAAACCATTAAAAGTTACTCTCCTTCATCCTAGTGCGGGTGTGAATTGGAGTGGCGGCTCGGAAATTTTTGCCATGGAAATGACTCGTCGTTTATCTGCTTACTTTGATGTAGAGCTTTTAAGTGGTGATGAATGCGGCGAATTCTCTCGTCAAGCTGGGGGTGTTTCTCGTGCGTATACTTACGACTTTATCAATCAACCGTTAATTAAGAATTTAGTTCATCGGTTTGCGAATCATCCTGAAATTATTATTGAACATTTAACTAATTTTCTACCTTGTGTTAGTCGCTGCTTGATTAATTCGACAGATTTAATCTTCCCTTGCAATGATTATGGTGGTTTAGCAGTGGCTGCTGCTGTACGCGCTATCAAAGGTACTCCGATTCTCTATACCGAACATAACGGCTTGCTAGCTCAGGGAAAATGTTTAAAGCGCAATCTATATTTCTCTCCAGACTGTCTCGTAGTTTTCGATAAAAAGACTGCTGCATTTGCTCGTAACATCAAGCCACAGCAACAGTTAAACATTATTTCTAACGGAGTCGATTTAGAAAGGTTTACCCCCGATGGAACTAAATTAAATTTTGGTTTGACAACGCCGATTGTATTGTGTGTAGCTTCTTTGAATCGCAACAATCATAAAAGAGTAGACTTAGCAATCAATGCAGTTTCTCGCTTATCTCAAGTGAGTTTATTATTATGTGGAGATGGTCCCGATAGAGATTATTTTCAAGCAAGGGGCGATAAACTGCTTGGTGCAAATCGCTTTAAAATATCGACTTTTCCTTTTGAAAAAATGCCAGAAGTGTATCGGAGTGCCGATGTATTTACCCTTCCTTCTATTAACGAACCTTTTAGCTTAGCTTATATGGAAGCAATGGCAAGTGGTTTACCAGTAGTTACAACTGATGATGAAATACGCCGCTATATAGTTGGCGATAGCGGTATATTGTGCGATGTCACAAATCCAGAAATCTATGCAGATGGATTATTTCAGGTGTTGAAAACAAACTGGCAGCAAAAGGCAGTCAATAATGCTGCCAGGTTTAGTTGGAATAATATAGCTTTGAAATACAGGAATGTCATTTTAGATACTATTAAAAGAAAAGAGGAGAAAGTAGTCTAAATATTGTTATTAAAAATACAAATAATTAGATAGCTATGCAAAAAGCATTTATGCTCATCTACCGAAGCATAGCTACGTAAGAATATACAATTTAATAAATCAAAGTAAATCAACAGAAAAATATGAGATTAATAAAATAATGAATTTGTAACTATATATTTATAGCTCGGGAACCAAAATAATAAATCTGAAATCAAAAATAATCAAATAAAAATAATCAAACAACAATAATTAAACAACCATAAAATGATGCCAAAAGTATCTGTGATTATTCCAGCTTATAACGCCATGAGTTTTCTACCAGAAACTCTGAAAAGTGTTTTTAAACAGACTTTTACCGATTTTGAAATATTAGTTGTAAATGATGGTAGTTCTGATGATATTGTGGAATGGGTTTCACAAATAAAAGACCCGCGAGTCAAATTGATTTCGCAAACAAATCAGGGTGTGTCCGCAGCACGAAATGCTGGAATTCGCAAGGCTCAAGGAGAGTATATTGCTTTTATTGATGCCGACGATCTATGGGAAGCAACAAAATTAGAAAAGCAAGTAAACTGTATGGAAGCCAATCCCAGTGTCGGTTTAGTCTATACTTGGACGGCTTTTATAGACCAGTTTGGTAAACCTACCTCCATATCAAAGATTTCACATGCTCAAGGAGATGTATGGGAAGAAATTGTGATTAGAGATATGATATCTCCTGGTGCCTCGGCAATGGTTCGTGCTGAATGCTTTGATAAAGTAGGTCTTTTTGATGTGGGATTAAGTATCGGAGAAGATCGAGATATGTGGACTAGGATTGCTGCCATATATCCTTTTGCAGTAGTAAAGGAATTTTTAACTCTCTATCGGAGACATTCTAGTAATACAACTATAAGTAATGAAAAAATTATTCCTCAATTGTCTGTGGTAATTGAAAAAACTTTTGCAAATGCTCCAAAACACTTACTCTATTTAAAAGGTCGTAGCTATTGCTGGATTAATATTTATGCGGCTTGGTCTTCCATTCAAGATGAGAAAGACTATCAGCGAGGGGTATTCTATCGCAAACAGGCAGTCCAACATTACCCTCAAATACGTTTTACATTAATGTATTTACGTCAGACTGTAGCTATAACAATCTTAGCCTTATTAGGAACTGAAAATTACGGTAAAGTGCGGGGGCTTAGAAAAACCTTATTTAAGCGGAATACCGGTACTGTTTCATGATATATCTTTAAACTTGTAAGGAGTGATGAGTTATGAGTGTAATGTTCGTACCCAATTTCCCAAATGCCTAATGCTCAAATTCATTGCAAACATACAGATAAAGTATATTTCTTATCACTTATAAATATGGGAATACGTAATCAAGCCGTCAAAGGCGGATTTATTATGGTTATTCGTCAGGGTTTGGGTATTTTACTCAGCTTGGCGAGTGTTATTTTTATTACAAGAGTTATTGGTCCCGAGCAATATGGTTTTTTTGGTGCTGCTTCAGGGATCGCGACTTTCCTTTACCGTTTGGGACCTTGGGGTTTAGATGTTTATTTAGTTCGTAAAACTGAGAACCCAGAGCAGCAAGAATACAATCAAGCTTTTACTATTTTATTAGCTGTGAGTACGGTATTTGCTTTGGGTATGATTCTGGGAAGAGATATTATTGCTAATGTTCTCAGAATAGAGCAAGTTTCGCCACTTTTGTTTGCTTTAGCTTTTACAATTCCTCCCTTTCTTTTAAAAGTACCTTCAACTGCCAAACTAGAAAGGGATTTGAATTTTGGGCGTATTGCTTTCAACGAATTAATCAGCCAAATTAGTTATTATATCGTTGCTATCCCGATGGCATTCCAAGGGGCTGGTGCTTGGGCACCGGTAACGGGTTTATTGGTTCAAAATTACATCTTATTTATACTGAGTCAAACAGGTGCCAAATTAAAATTCGGTTTGTCTTGGAACCCTAAATTAGCTAAAGAAATAATCGGTTTTGGTTTTACATTTTCAGCATCTAGTTGGACTTGGGAATTAAGAACATTAGTCAATCCAGTGATTGTAGGACGTTTCGCTGGAGCCGAAGCCGTTGCCTTTGTCGCTTTAGCCATACGGTTAGTAGAAATGCTGTCCTTTGTTAGATATATTGCTTGGCGGTTGGCGATCGCTGCTTTAGCAAAATTCAAAGAAAATAAACCTCGTTTGCGTAGTAGTGTTGAAGAAGGTATGCACCTACTAGCTCTGAGTGTAGGTTTGCCAATGGCAAGTTTTTCCCTAGTAGGGCCGATAATTTTGAGTCTAGTATTCGGTAAAAATTGGGATCCGGTACTATCTGTATATCCATTTATTGCCGTTAGCTACATTGCTTATTCAGTATTAAACTTGCATACTTCCGTGCTTTATTTGCTAGGGAAAAACATGCGAGTTACCTGGTTTAATTTAGTTCACGTCATACTATTTATAGGTGCGGCATTTGTACTAGTGCCAAAAATGGGAATGATTGGATATGGATGGGCGGAAATATGTACTTTATCTAGCTATATTATCCTGCATTTATACGTTGCTAAAGAAATTGGTACGCCAAACTATACAACTGCTTTTATTTGGCTTACTCTTTCAATTAGTGTATTAATTATCGGTACCCTTGAAAGTCCGTTACGTTATTTTTCTGTATTGTTATTGTTGCTTCCCTTAATATCAACAAAAGAAAGAAAGAATTTGTGGGGATATTATCAAATATTAAGGTCTTGAAAAGAATTGGTAATTGGTAATTGGATTATACATTGTAGGTTGGGTTAGACACATCAATAATTTTTATCGTTACCGAAAGATTTGATAAGCGTCGTAACCCAACATTTACGTTTCAGTTTTACATCAGAAGTAAAACTATTTTTAGAAAACTTATACTGCAACAGCCTCTAATAATTCAAATTCTTCGCTTTCCGATTCATCCCCAATATTAAAATAATAATAGAGATTTGCAATTATCCCAATCTACAAATTATATTTAATCATTAATAGAAAAAAGAGTAGATAAGAGTATCTAATTGCTACAATTAGCTACCCATCTACTCAAATCAATAAAGAGAAGGATATCAAAAATTAAAATATAAAATGCTGATATAAAATGTTTATTTTTTTATTTAACTCATCTCCTTTTAATTACGGTTTTTACTTAGGGTTGGTTGAATCTTTGCTTTTTTTCTTGGCTCAACCACATTTATATAGTATTTCTACTTACGCAAAAATGTCATCCTCAAAACTGACAATTTGCAATCTCTTGATGTTGGGAATAAAAAAAGGAAAATTACTTAGATACTCTTACCTAAATAATACATTATATGAGTAATTAAACTTAAGCAGCTAAGTTGTAGTTGTAGCTTGGGTTAGACGCATGAATAATATTTATGTTGATCGAGGATTTTATATTTATCTGCTTCCCACTCTCTGGCTGGGAACCCCAATCACAAGGCTCTGCCTTGTGTGAAAATACGGAGGCAGAGCCTCTTGAAATGCATTACAAGGTAGAACCTTGTAACTAGACAATACCCTGGCGGATTAAACACAGCAAAAAATTTAGTTCCCAATGCTTGGAGCAAGCTTTACACGAGGTTTTCCACCACCACCAATACTATTGGGGCTATTGTTGTCTACAATATATAGTGCTTCAAATAGCTTCATAAAATCATCGTAAAATTTGCCACTTCTAGTCTCGAAGCCATAACCGTATTTTTTACGAAACTCGTCGGGAACTCCTTTTTCTACTGCGAAGTAGTGAGCGTCTTCGTGTGAGTCTTCCACAACGTAAGCACCATAATTTTGCAAAGCATCAAATAACTTTTTACCTACTGGTGTTTGTAAATTAAGACTTTTTTTGTTAATTTTTGGCGGAATCGCTAGTAACGAACCCTGCACCAAAGCATGATTTTTCCCACCATATTCTTTTGCTGCATAGTCATCAGCACGACTTGCTGGCCAACGATACCCGCGTATTTTATTATCGTAATATAGATATTTTTTTGCCCAAATTACAACTTTCAAAGCGTGACGAATCGGTTTGTTGTTGATTAGTTCGCCTTTACGAATTGAACCACCAATTGCAGATAATCCAGAGCCAAAGTGTGCCCCCCCTATTCCTTCTCCATAAATATCTACGTTGTCATATCGCCAACCGTATAACGAACCTTTTTTTTGACAGCGAGCTAAGGGTGAAAGCTGTACTAATGTTCTGCCGTCTGGCATTAAGAAAGCTGAAGCGTTGTTTGGTGTATGATGGGGTTCTTTTGTCGCATCTGGAATTATTAAATTATCCGGAATTGGGATGGCAATATTCATATATTTCGTACCCGTACATCTTCCTTCCCCCCAAGCTCCAGGAGCGTAAACTCGACGATACGGATATTTATCTTTCAACTCAAAAAAATATTCTTCGTCTGCTGCTGCCTGTTTGGCTTTACCTATATTTGCCTTTAGGTAACGTGCATTATCACCTATAGGCATATTCCAAATAGATGTAGATAAAAAGGGTTGCAAAAACTTATCCCTTTTAGAAGCTTTCCCAAAAGTATTGCCACAATCCCAAGAGATAGTCATAATTACGCCAATCAGGAAAACAACTATAATACGCAGCCAGAATGGACTCCTTAAAAATGAAAGGTTTTTCATTTTTGTTTCTATTAAGCTCTAATTTGTATTTTTATCACAAATAGTTAAGAAATTATAAATTATTTATCTGAATAGCTGTCGCTATGATATTTTTACTATCCCAAATTCTATACGACAATCATTAGCATTATTGAGTTATAATTTGTTAATTTTTCGCAAAAATAACTTTATAAAAATTATAGATTATATGTATTTATTAACTTTGCTTAGTTGGTCATCAAAAGCATACTTTTAAAGTAAAGATGCTTTTGATGACTGCATAAGTCAATAGATACAATTATGATTACGAATATTGTAGCAAGAGCCGCAAAGCTTTCAATTAGGCTTGTTTGCGGCTCGCCTCCTCATCTTCAACTTCCAGTTTAAAATGCTGCAATCTCAATGGTAAACGTTCTTTTCTCAACCTAATTAGCTGAAAATGTTAATTAAAATGCTTTTAGGTTATTTCTTGATTTTTGATTAAAATTTGTCACACTAAAAGTTATATATAATACTTGTATTTACTGATGTTGAATTGTCTCAAAATATTTGAGAATCTTATTATAAGAGTATTTTATAAATAAATTTGTTTTGCTGCTTCATCGAAAACAATAGTAACAATAGTGACTATTTATATTTTTATACTTAAGTATTTTGGGAATTTTGATTGCTTAGCTAAGTATTTATACTTTTATGTAGTAATATAAAATAATAAAAGATAAAAAGTAACTTTTAATAAACTTTGGCTAAAAAGTGCAAAGTTGAACGGGAAAACATCACAAAAAAACTTGTTTAACTGATGGGTGCCCGTAACGTTTTTTTAAACATTGAGTTTGATTCCAATTTTTATAGGTAAAGAGGTAACAAAGGGAAGTGAATTCACAAACCCTCACACAAAACAATCGTAAGTACGATGCACGTCAAATAGCGCGATTCTATCGCCTGCGTCCTTGGCTAGGTTGGGCACGTGCAAGTACAATCGTCTTTAACTTCATCTGGTTTATTTTTAGTTTGAAATGGGATGATTTTAGGGGAGTAGCCGAACGTAATAAATTGAAACGAGCGGTTCAGTTACGAAAAATACTTGTACGACTCGGACCGACGTTTATTAAAGTTGGTCAAGCCCTATCAACTCGACCGGATTTAATCCGTAAAGATTTCCTAGAAGAACTGATTAAATTACAAGACCAACTGCCACCCTTTGATAATGTAATTGCTTTGAGGCAAATTCAAAGCGAATTAGGTCATCCCGTCAAAGAAATATTTAGCGAACTTTCCCCCGTTCCCGTTGCTGCTGCGAGTTTAGGTCAAGTTTACCGGGGTCGTTTGCACACGGGTGAAGAAGTTGCAGTCAAGGTACAGCGACCAAATTTACGTCCGATACTTTCCCTTGACTTATATTTAATGCGCTGGGCTGCTGGGTGGTTGG
The DNA here is from genome assembly GCA_039820645.1 of Cyanobacteria bacterium J06633_8. Classification (GTDB taxonomy): domain Bacteria; phylum Cyanobacteriota; class Cyanobacteriia; order Cyanobacteriales; family Nostocaceae; genus Rivularia. The sequence continues at coordinate 30,603 of JBCBPQ010000033.1, forward strand.
CTCCTTGGTTGCCTTTGAATTTGGGACACGACTTGACATTAATCGTAGATGAGTTCGGTACCAAATTATTTGAGGAAATTGATTATTTAAACGAAGGTCGTAATGCAGAAAGGTTTGCTACTAACTTTCGCAATGACCCCCGCGTCAAGGTTCCGGCGATTTACTGGCGCTATACTTCTACTCGCGTTTTAACTTTAGAATGGCTCAACGGCTTTAAGCTTACCGATACTAAAAGTATCATTGCAGCAGGTTTAGATCCACAACAAGTTATTGAAATTGGTGTAACTACTGGTTTGCAGCAATTATTGGAACATGGCTTCTTTCACGCCGACCCACATCCCGGTAATTTGTTTGCGATGCCCGATGGTAGAATGGGTTACATTGACTTCGGGATGATGGATCAGCTAAACGAAACCACTAAAGAAACTCTAGTGGACGCGGTAGTTCATCTAATAAATAAGGATTATAGCGACTTAGCCCGAGATTACGTAAAACTGGGTTTTCTTAGTCCAGATACTGATATTAGTCCAATTGTACCGGCTTTAGAAGCACTGCTTGGAGATGCGATTAATCGTAACGTTGGCGACTTCAACTTCAAAACAATAACTGATGAGTTTTCTAAACTCATGTATGAATACCCTTTCCGAGTCCCCGCTAAATTTGCTTTAATTATTCGTTCCTTGGTGACTCAAGAAGGTATCGCCCTATCGTTAAATCCCAACTTCAAAATTGTAGAAGTTGCATATCCTTATGTCGCAAGACGATTGTTAATGGGTGAATCGGCTCAACTGCGACGAAGATTAATCAACGTGCTGTTTAAAGATGGTACATTCCAGTGGGAACGCTTGGAAAATATGATTGCGATCGCGCGTACTGACAACAACTTTGATTTATTACCCACAGCGCAAATGGGTTTGCAGTATTTGCTCAGCGATGAAGGTCAATTTCTTCAACAACAGTTGATAATTGCACTCACAGAAGACGATCGCTTACATGCACAAGAAGTGCAGCGTTTGTGGGATTTAGTCAAGGATGATTTGAACCCAACTCGCTTGTTGAGTGCGGCTTTTGGAGTTTTAACTCAGTTTTCCAGAGAGAGAGTTGCAGCAATCTTACCCCCATTTACCGCCTCAAGTTCGGTGAAAAAAACTTGAAAAATTTTTGGAATCTCTCTTTAAACCTCTCTTCTACGAGGAGGGAGGTTTAAGGAGTTAGATTTCCGAAAATCCAAGTAAAATGTAATACTTATCAAATAACCTCTTAGCAACCAGCATATAAATTAGGAGTTTTCATGTATTATTATCCTTCAGAACCGCCGTACTTAATTTTAGCTTTGGGATTTTTTATAGCCGTTACTTCCGGTGCAGCATTAGACGGAACTCTAAAGGCTATATCTAAAACATGGCGGAAAAAAGGTGCTGAAGATTCTGCCCCTCGTTTTTCCAATAAACAGCTAGTAATACCATTTATTGGTATCACAATAGGGATTGGTTTATTTCTTTGCTCGGGGTTAGCAATATTTGGTTTTCCTAATTGGCTTGCTTGTGCCGTTGGTGTACCAATTACTCTTTTAACTTGCATACTAACTGGTTTTCAGTTAGGAAGCATGATGACTTATGCTGAAAGTAGAGGATTTCAATCTTTGGATTTAGATTCTTTTAGCTAAGATTAAAAATTTAAAAATAACTATTCGCCGTTTGTAAGTTGTTTTGTAGTGCAAAGCAATTTATAGGCGGCGAATATTTTTATCTAAAAATGCCTTATCTGACAGTAGTAAAATTACATACAATGTATGCCAAACTTAATAAAAAACAATTATCTGTCTGTGTATTCTTTAGATATAATTTTTGAATAATGAATTTAGAACAAAAATATTTCTGTATTTGTACTTATGTTGCTGGCAGTACATATCGTGCTTTGGCAAAAAACTTAGTCCAAGATTTAGCTAAATATGCGCCAGAAATTCCTTTTATAATTTATACCGATAAGCCACAAGACTTTGAAAACTATAGTAACGTCTTAGTTTTTGGACATAAGAGGCAGGGAGTATTGTATTACCACGAACGCAGATTTGCGATTCAAAAGGCACTCTCAATGTTCAAATCTTGTATGTATATTGATTCAGATGTAAGAATCTGTGCCCCAATACCAAATCGTGAATGGCTACCAGGAATTACAGCTAGAAGCTGTACCGGTATGATAAAGCATTTTCAAGAAAGAATAAACAAAACCGATACACCTTCAGTCAGTGCTTTGAAAAAGTTTGAACTGTTCAAAAAAATGGCTAATAAGCTGGATGTTGATATTGAAACAGAAAAAGTTACATGGATAAACGAATTTTTATTTGTTGTGACTAGGGATTCTGGTAAAGAAGAAGAATTTTTTAAAAATTGGGAAAGAGTTGGAATTTATGCAGAAGTAAATGGACTTCATAAACATCCTGCTTATGCAATGGGTTTAGCAGCGACAAAAACCGGTTTAGAAGTAAGACATGATGTCATGGAAGGTGTAGAATTTTTTGATGATAGAATCGAAAAAATTCGGATTTCTAAAGGACAAGCGAGTGAAAAGGATAAATTAGAATATTTTGAAACTCAGAATAAAATCGAAAATCCTCGTAATTCAATTTTAAAAAAGATAGTCAAGAAGGTGAATAAATCTGTTGAGTATTTCTATCATTCAATGCGTCTTAAAGCGACTACAATGTTGAGCGATTATAATTTTTACTATCGTTAATAAAGTAGCAAAAAGGGGTTAGATAATTTGTCTAACCCCAAATAGTTTTAATTTTTTAGTGATTGAAAATTTACTTCTTCAACAAACGCAACAAAGTTTTAACTTCATTTACGTTTTTTTGCCAAAATGTTGGTTTGGGCTTTTCTGGAAATACAGGTGGTGGTAATTGTGGGTTCAAGTTGCGGTAATGTTCCCAAATTTCCCAGTAAGGGCAACCTGGTTCGATGCGAATGCCAGCCCAGTGCAGGTACTGTAAAGGTTGATTTACTTTAGGATCGATTAATTTATGTCCATCATGTAAAAAGTGAGAAGTTCCTCCCCAGTTTCCTGGTGCTTTTCCTTCTCTATTAACTATATTGAAACGCTTGGGAATGCGTTTGAGCAACATATAGTTGATGATTGGTTGATCGGATGTTTTTTCGGAAAAATCAAAATATTCTGGATGCTCGGCACATTCTGCGAAGGTTTCGTATAAATCCTGTTCGGATATGAGGTTTTTCTTGGAACCCCAAAATCCACCGTTGAATATGTCTTTAACTTCGCTTTCGGTGAATACTTTTTCTTGCAAGACTGTTGAACTAAATACGTTTTTAATTCCACCACTATGTTGATAGTCGCAGCAAATAAAGTCAGTCTCTTTTAAATAATTGAGATTATCAATTATTTTTTCAAAAACAACAATATCTGTATCTATATACAAAAATTCATCAAAAGGACCAAACCAACAAGCTTGCTTGCGGAATTGGTTGGGACGAGCAAAGAATTTACCACCGAATGTTTCGTATAATTTGTTAGATAGGCGGTCAATAAATTCTAAATCTTCGTAAACTCCTACTCCATAATATTTACCGAGAGTGTCAGCAATGTTGTGATAATTATCATCATAGGGAATCATCACGATGGGAGTTTCTTTATCGTGGAGACGAATACTATTAAGTAAAGCAATAGCATGGTCTGTCACCTTATCATTAGCGATTATATAAATACCTTTAGTCATGGGTTATGCTCCAGCTTTTAATCCTAATTTTTTTAAAACTCGGGTGCTTAAACTCGGGGGTGCATTGTAAGCTTTTGGCTTAGTTGCGAATTTTGGTCGCTTATCAGGTTCATGTAGATAGCGGTAATGTAGGAAGGTTTCACGGTAAGGGAAATCTATATTCTCTCCACTACAAAGCCGTTTGAATAATTTAGAAGATAAGCCAATATAGTGAAGATAAGTTAAACAATTTCCTCTGTCATACACTAAGTTATCCCGCTCTTCAAAATGGGAAGATGTAACACAACATCCGGTAATTTCATTTTCTGGTAAATTGAAAGCAAAATTATAGATATCAACTTCCGACCGCATGACTAAATAGTTCAAAATTGTATTAATGGGAGCATTCTGATATAATATTTCTGCTTCGCCATCTTGCAATTTAGATAACAAATTTTGACGAGTTTCTGCGCCGAATAAATCTTTTTTTGCAGCGTACAAGCCAGTGCAGAAGATTTCTTTCTCAAGTCTAGATTGCGGGAAAATGTCTAATAGTTTATCGGATTTAGTATTGTACACATGACTCAAGTCTTTATACTGGAAGTCATAAACAACAAAATCGTTGTGATTTAGCTGCTCGAATATGTAATCTAGTGAATTCAGTATAAGAATATCAGCATCTAAATAAAGAAACTTATCAAAAGGACCATTGAAACCACCAAATCTTCGATGCATTCCCAAACGGTAAATTCCTGAAATACCTTGTTTCTGCCAAATTTTAAAAGCTTCGGGATGTGCTTTCCATATTTCTGTAGAATAGTCCTCCCAAAGTTTCATTGCAGAAGTATCTGCAAATATTTCTACATTGCTTCTATTTTTGATATCCTCTCGTACTAATTCCAAATCTTCATTGTATGGAACAATAAAAATCGGATATTTATCACCAATATTGACTTCAATCGAATTAAGTAAAGCCACTACCTGGTCATAAACACCATCATTACCAAGTATGTAAATTCCTTCCGTCATGCAAGCCTCCATAAACTTAAAAAAATAAAAATACTGTATTAACAATCAAGAAAGATTCTTAACGTATTTTGATAGCCATGAAATTAAATTCAGTTCGTGTAAAATAATTTGTCTGGCTTCAGCAATAGCTTCTTTAGCTTCATACCAAGCATCGGGAGTGGATGTGACTTCATTGATATAAGCTAATCCTTTCTCATCCATACTTGGTAATCTTAAAAAGCTACCTGCTGGTAACAATTTATCGGCAGCAGAACCGCCGTAATAAATAGGTAAGCACCAAGCGAGTAGAGCATCCCAAAGTTTTTCGCTTACATACCAATCATTCTCAGCATAGTTTTCTACTGATAAGTTATAGTAGTAAGGTGCCATACCGTACCATTTATTGCTTAGTTCTCCGCTTCCATGCGCCCAATCGGGTAAACCACGTCCGTATAAATCAACCTCTAACTCACGATCGCGCAACATTTTCAAAAATGCTAAACGCTTGCGATGATTCTCAGTCCGATTAATACCAGAAGTCACCCAACTCAGAGGCTTTTCTTTTACTGGTGGTGGCATTTCATTTAACTCGCGAAACGAGTTCGAGTAATACCAAATTGCGGGCATATAGTCGGGATTTGGGGCATTATCTTCCGGACCTGAAACGTAGCTACAGTAATTTTGAGCATTTTGATAATGTCTTTTATGAGCTTCCACAACTTCTTTTAAAGGTGGTTCCCGCAATAGATAAATCACTCTTTCTTTAGGCATTCCTCGAAGTTTTTCTTGGAATGATTGCTGCGCTTGTTTGTATCTAGCTTGCGGTTTTTTATTCTTCCAAAACAAGAAATGCTTTTGGGGAAGTTTGGGAAAACTTGTATAGTTATACATCAATAGAAAATCTGGTTTTGGATGGGTTGCAATCAATTGAATATTGTCCCAAACACCAAAATTTTGTGGGGTTTGTTGCCACAACCAATCGCTTCTGTTATCTAAAGCGCTGTAGCTGCTCATCATACCGATTTTTATTTTATTTGTAGTCATATGATTATTTCTATTAATTAGAGAGTAGTAAACAAAGAATAGAGAATAGAATTTTTATAACTCTCAACTCTTAACTCATAACTGTTCACTGTTCACTGTTCACTGATAACTGATAACTGGTCTTAAAGATTCATCAACGTAGCTGAGAATTTTCTCGGCTCTATTTTCCCAGGAGAATTGTTTGACGAATTCGATGCTGTCGGAATGACCTTCAATTTTTCTGGGATGAGTTTCTAATACTCGTTCTATCGATCCGGCGAATTCAGTTGCACTATCGGGTTCGCACCAAGCTGCAATTGCTTTGGTATTTTCAAATTCTCTTAGGGAAGGAATTCTTGTAGATACGATAGGTGTTCCAGAAGCAAAGTAGTCAAATAGTTTCAGGGGAGAAGTAAAAGTTGCAGCAGCCCCGGTACAGTGGGGATGAGCTAATATATCGGCTGCTTGCAAGAATGATGCTAATTCTTGCTGTAAAATAAAACCAAGAAAGGTAACATTATCAGCTTGTTTTTCTTTGGCTAATTGCTGATAGTGAGTTACTCGCTCTTTTTTACCTCCCGCACAAACAAATTGAATGTGAGGTAGCTGTTTGGCTACTTCGATCAAAATATCAATTCCTTTAAAATGTTCTAAAGCACCGGAATAAACTACTAATTTTTCTCTGCCATTTTTGAGTAGTTTTTTACGCCATTCTGTGGCTGCTTCTGGATGTCTTTCCATGAACAAGCGATTATAACCATTGTGCAGCTTAACTACTTTTTCCGGTGGCATTCCATTTGCAATCATGCTTTCTCTGACTGTATCTGCTACTGTTACAGCAATTTGAAACAAAGGATTTTTGACTATTTCTTGTACAAATGGTTTGTCTTCGTGGTGGTGGTGTTCGTAAATTGCAGGAACACCATTTTTGACAGCAGCTTCGACAAAATTCCAGTCTCTACTGTGAACAATTTTAGTTTTAGGAAGAATATGAAAGGGAAAATAATATTTTGAGGCAATAGTATTTGAGCTAGTGAATTTACTTTTTACATAGTCGATAGGAAAAGGCATCGGTAAAGGAGAAACTTTCAGCTTATCGTGAAGATTATAATATTTTCTCAGTTGTTCGGGAGTTTCTCTAGGTCGAAAGGGGCGGATTAAATCAATTGGGTTTAAAGCTTCTTTTCCTTTGGAAGGATATACCAATACTGTAGAATAACCCAAATTAGCTACAGCATTAGCTGCATTAGTAGACTGGACTAAATGAGCCTCTGGTTTCGGAATTTGGTCTTTAATAAAATAAATATAGTGTTTTTTGTATTTCTGATTTTTCATATAACTAAACTGATTATTTTTCTATGAATCGTTTATTTATTGCAACTACTTTTTAAGCTTTAATATTATCTTCAAAATGCTTTAATTCATTGAGTAAGTGCAAAGCTGACTGATAAGCTTGAGAAACTATTTCATCTTCCGATTGAGTATTATCCTCTTCTTGTTTAATTAATAAATTTAGCGAATTCATTATTGACTCTGTATTGTTGCGGAAATCTTTAGAAATCTCTTTTAAGTTTTGTTCTGGAGCTATTTCGTCGCGACTTTCCCCTGCTGTTGAAACTAGTTTCCAGTTTTTTTGTAAACTAAAAATATCCTCAAAAACATCCACAAAACTCAAAATTTTCCAAGCTGATTTATAAGATTCTTCTAATAATTCATGCTTTTCTTGAGAATTCTCTGCGGAATTATCGATTAATAAAAGCAGATAACCAATCATAGAGTTGAGTCGAGTCCGCATTTCGTAAGATACTCTTACCAAACTTTGCTGAGTGTTACTTTCTGTTTCTCCCTGGGAACCGAACTGCATTGAATAAAGCCTTTTGTAGTAGCCACCCTTTTGCAACAGTTCTTTATGGGTTCCTACTTCTACTACCCTTCCTTGCTCTAAAACCGCGATTTGGTCCGCTTTTTGTACGGTAGAAAGACGGTGAGCCACTACCAATGTAGTTCTATCTCGGCTCAAATCATCGATAGCTTCTTGTACTAAACGCTCGGAAACAGTATCTAATGCAGAAGTGGCTTCATCCAGTATCAGAATTTCGGGATTTTGTAACAAAGCTCTTGCTATTGCTAATCTTTGCCTTTGTCCTCCAGACAACATTACGCCGCGATCGCCGATTGTGGTTTCAAAACCTTGAGGCAGTTTGGTGATAAATTCGTAAGCATTAGCACGCTTAGCTGCGGAAATCACTTCTTCATCATCAGCTTCGGGTTTACCATAGGCAATATTATTTCTTACCGAATCATTGAAAAGGAAAGTGTCTTGAGAAACGATTCCCATTGCTCTTCGCAGTGATTGTAAATTAAATTCTTTTAAATCTGTATCGTCAATAGCGATTTTACCGGAATTGGGATCGTAAAATCTTGGTAAAAGGTCAGCTAATGTGGATTTACCCGCACCTGAACCACCTACTAAAGCTAGGGTAGTGCCCCGAGGTAAATATAAATCGACATCTTGAAGAATTAATTTGTCGTGATTGGGATAGTTAAAGGAAATTGAATTGAAATGTATTCCTTTATCTAACTTTGTAAAATTAATATCACCACTACCCATAAATGGTTTGTTTTGGGTGTCTAAAAAATCTGCAACAATACTGACGCTAGTATATGTATTTGCAAAGTTACTACGTACTGTATTCAGCTGAGATAATAATGGCAGCGTTCTTAAAAGGAGTAATAAATATGTCAGTAGTTCTGCTGAAAATGAAGATATCTGGTCGCTAAAAATAGATCGACTGATAAACACAATCCCTAATAACGCTGAAATACCCATTACCTCACTAACAGGCGCAATTGCTTCAGAGTTAGCTTGAGATCTAAAATCTGCCTTTTCGCGTTTTTGAATTAATTCTTTAATCCGTCCAAATTCTTTATGTTCGTTACCAGTTGATTTTACCAGGCGTATGCCATTGAGAGTTTCTAACATCGCGATAGAATATCCTTTGGATACCTCGCTCAACTCCTTACCAAACTTTTTAGAACGGATAATTGCATACTGATTTACTATCATTACCAAAGATAATAATAGCGTAGCTGCAAGAGTTAATTGCCAAGAAAGTAAGAGTAATATAGTAGCGAAAACTAAAATAGTAATTCCCAAAATTACTAATTTTGTTATATTGCGTAAAGCACTCGCAGCACGACCGGTTTCTACTCCCAAACGGTTGATTAAATCACCAACTTTCATTTTGGAATAATAATCAATATCAACTTCTAATAATAATTTTATTCCAGATTGACGGATATCCGAGGTTAGACGACGTGTCAGAGTACTAGATGTCAAACTACTAGCATAGTTAGCTGCATTTTTGAACAATATTGTTAATATAATTGCTCCTGCCATCAACCCCAAACGATAATTTTCTGGGAAGCCATCGAATGGAGTCATAATTGTTTTAAGAAGTGGTGGCGCATCTTTTAAATCTACAGTTTGCCCTACAATTCTTAAAATCACCGGTACGATTAATGTAGTACTAATCCCATTAAATAAAGCTCCTGAAAAACCTAAGACAACTGTCAGAATTATCCAGCCCGGATAGGGTTTAGCAAATCGATAAATTAGCTTATTTGTAAACATGAAGCTTTTTACTTAATTTTGATAATTTTAGATGATACAAAAAAAAATCAATGTCTTTAACAAAAGGATTTTATAACTTAAAAATATAGCTTATAAACTAGAAATAACTTTAGATAAAGTCGATGCCATAGCGTCTATACTATAATTTTCAATGCATCTTTCTCTAGCTCTTTTACCTTTTTCAATAGCTGATTCAAAATTCTGGAAAATATGTGCGATTTTATTCGCAATGTCCTCGGGATTACTTGAATCTACAATATAACCGGTGTCTGCTAAAATCTCTGGAATGTCTCCTACTCTTGTTGCCAAAATTGGCTTTGCCATTGACATTCCATCTGTTAATTTTAAGGGAAATTGAGCTAAAGCCGCAGGAGTGTTTCTTTGAGGAACAACGATTACATCTGCACCCGCAACAATTTCCGGCATCTTATCGGCTGACTGTTTTGGTAATTGAATTATCCAACGTCCCCATTTTTCAATTAATTGAGCATCATAATCATCATAAGGACTACCACCTACAATGACTAACTTTATAGTAGAATCATTCAACTTATCCAGTGCCATTAAGACATCTTCTACTCCTTTGTAGGGTCTTGGCGCACCGGGGAACATTAAAATTTTATAGTCGGAAAATCCATAACGCTTTTTACTTTCTTGAGAGTTATAAAGTTCGGGATTGAAAAGGGAAGTATCTTTTCCATTGGGTACGAATATCCCACCGAAGCGTTTTCTCAAGAATTCCGTATGAATAGTAATTACATCGGCTTTATGCGACATATTTTCTAGCCATTTTAAATAAAGTGGATGATCTGGATATCTCAGCACACCTTCAGACTTTAAAACATCTCTACCAAATTGCTTTAAAGAAGGACGATACTTCCACTTTTCCCCACCAAACCAACTTAATTCCCAATCATCAATATCTAAAATTATTGGCTTCCGAGTTTTCATTCTTTTTATCAATGACAACCCAAAAGTAGTAGGTTTAGGTCTCATCGCATAAATTATATCGCCATCTAATTTTTTTAAAATCTGAGAAGCACTGGAGATAAATCCTGGATAATTATAACCCTTAAATGTCGTAATTTTAACTTCAGATTGGGGAATAACCGCTGCTTGATTGCCGAACACAAATCCTAAAATTTCCACTTGGTATTCAAGCTTTTGCAGTGCTTGTGCAAGTAAAAAACAACGTACCCCACCACCTCCCCATCGACCTTCTCCAGAGGCTGATAGATCGCTAACAACTATAGAAACTTTTAGTTGTTTTTTGCTTTGCATACTTCCCCACAACAATTAAATTCTGCTAATTGACAATAAAAATATTAGTAGAAACCCCTATGCCTATTTCAGTAAAGTTTTAAATCTTCCGATAAAACGGCATTTACTCAATGTTTATTGTATAAAAATACGAGTCATAGTCTAACTCTGTATCTACTAGTTATCCTAGAGCGAATTTACTGATAGTTATAGATAAATCAAAAAAATTGTATTTTTAAGTAAGTACTATTACTGGTTATATTTCATCTTTAAATGTTAATATAAAAACCTAAATATATGAATGAGGTATCTTAGTAGTCTTTCTAGTTTTATCAGCTGGTTGCACCTCGAATCACTTTGGCAAGAAAATATCTATTATTAAGCCGGTTCTTTTTACGATCCATAGTTTGAGAAACCCGGTTTCTTTGCGATGTTATAAGGAGATAATAGTGCTTTCACGACAAGAAACCGGGTTTCTTTGAGCGAAGTTGAGCTTGGGGTGCAAGACTTGAGTTAAGCCGGTTCTTTTTACGATCCTGCCGTCGATTTCGCTAAACTAGTTCTGGAATGAATAAATAAAGATTAGGAAGACTAAATTATGCAGGTGTTTCGCTTACCGGCACTTTCGGATAATTACATATTTTTGCTTTACGACAATAAACAAAATATTGCTGCTGTAGTCGATCCAGCCCAAGCGGAACCTGTTTTAGCAAAACTAGAGGAACTCAATGCCGAATTAATTGCTATTTTTAATACCCACCATCATTATGACCATGTAGGTGGTAATCAAAAATTCATAGAGAAATTTCCTCAACTCACAGTTTATGGTGGAAGCTGCGATAAAGGCAGAATTCCTGGGCAACAAGTTTTTCTCGAAGATGGCGATCGCGTTTATTTTTCTAATCGCACTGGTCAAGTTTTATTCGTTCCCGGACATACTCGCGCTCATATAGCTTACTATTTTCCTCCCGAAAATTACGGAGAAACGGGAGAATTATTCTGTGGAGATACTTTATTTGCCGGTGGATGTGGTAGGTTGTTTGAAGGGACACCATTTGACATGGTAAATTCACTTAATAAAATCCGTGTTTTACCAGATAATACTCGGGTTTGGTGCGCTCACGAGTATACTTTAAAGAATTTAAAATTTGCCATGACTGTAGATGGTCAAAATCCCCAACTTCAAAAGCGATTTGAGGAAGTTAAAGCATATCGCAACCGAAATGAAGCCACCGTTCCCTCGTTATTGGGAATTGAAAAAAATACAAATCCGTTTCTTCGATGGGAAGAACCTGCATTACAATCTGTTGCAAATAGTAGCGATGCCGTGGAAACATTTGCTCGCTTACGGGGGATGAAAGATAATTTTTAAAGATTTGACTGGATTATTGAAGTGTCTTTAAAGGTTTTCGTTCGTAGATAGTTTTCGTTTGAAAAATAATCAATAATGATATTCATAAAAAGAGATTTAAGACAAAGAGATTTCATAAATATTAATATGGTAAATTGTGAATGACTATATCAGGAAAAGAAGCAGCTACAACTCCTTTTCCTTTGATATTTTTTGATTAACTAAGCAACTTCAAATTCAGCCCGGAAAAACAAATCATCGAAGTCATTATCACCGCCACCAAATAAGTCTTCAAAACCGAAAGTATTGTTATCTAATAAACGAATATGCTCTACTCCATCGGGGTTTGCTCCCAGGAATGAGAAGTAAGCAAGTGGTACGTCTTCTCCTTGATTGTTGGGGTTCTGAGACAGAAATTCTTGTGCTGTTCCATTGGCGATAATAAACGGAGCTAATAATTCTCCTCCGGTAAACTGTTGAGCTTCGGTGGTGTTACGATTTAATTCAAAAGCTCTTCTTGCGACAGCAGCTTCAGCATAGCCTTCATCACCAGGGCTTAAAGCGTTACCAAATTCATCCAACACGGTTCCCTGAGTATCTTCAATAATATAGAAACCAACTAGATTATTAAAAGCTGCTTCGCTGGTAACTTCTAATAAATTAGCTGTTATTTGTTGATTACCTGTCGATCTAAAGTCAAGCAGCGCCTCTCCCTGTCCGTTATCTTGAAAAGCAGCACCTAGAGGAGTCTGTGGTAGATCGTTAGTTGTAACTGTTATCCGGGCAACTTCATAACCATCAGCTGTAAAATCAGCATTCGCAAATCTGGGTTCGCTTAAAATTCGTCCGTCTGCTTGAAAACCTTGATGAAGTCCAACTACACCATTTTCGTCAGTTCCAGTATTTGGTGAACTTTGACCAAAAAATGCAGTACTGTCTTCTGCTTCGTCATTGACTTCGGTTCCAGCATCTAAAACTTGGTTTCCCCTAACAACAAAATCAGTACCCAAGAAATTACCATTTTCATCAAAAATCTCGAATGCTTCGGGATTCCCATTTGCAATAAAAGCATCGTTAGAAGGAAGAACCATCGCAGCATAATTAAAGAAACGGCTGCTTGCTAAAGAACGGTCTAAAGTAAAAGTAAGACTGGTAGTTTCACCGATATCAATTGGACCTGGTGTTGCTCCTCCGGGTGCAGTAATTGTGCCATCTACTAAACCAGCACCGCTACTAATAAACTCGCGAGAAATAAGGCTGGTATTTCCATCTTCTGCTAAGCTTTCCAAACCAGCAGAAGCTGGTCTACCACGGTCATAAGTATCAAAATTTCCATCATGGAAACCAACCCATAATGGTGTTAACAACGTACCGTTATCGGGAGCTAAATTTTCAACAGTAACTGTGACTTCAACTAAATCGGGTGGTGGAGGTGTATTGTTATCTTCATCACCAACAACTAGCTGACCGCGAATTGCACCACCAGGAAATTCTTCAGTATGGACGTTAAAATATAAATCTAAATC
>JBCBPQ010000034.1:0-43601 GCA_039820645.1 Cyanobacteria bacterium J06633_8
CGTGTAGCCCAGTCTGTCAGCCCCGAAATTAAACAAATCATTTCGCAAAACGTCCAAGGGCTTGTAGGAATGTTACCCCCAGCAAATTTTAACGTGCAGGTGACAACAGACAGGGATAATCTTGCTGGGCTTTTAGCTTCAGCAATGATGACGGGGTATTTCCTGCGCCAAATGGAACAAAGGATGAATTTGGATAATTTAACTAACAAATAGCCTTACCCTAGTTATGAGTTATGAGAAAAGTCAATCTATTTACGGTTTACCAGTTAATACAATTAACGGTAGTAACTGGAAACCAGGGATTGTTGACTGACTCTTAACTCTTAACTCCCCTTAAATGACAATACCAATTTGTAAGTCTAATTGAGGGTTTGTTAATATTTTTTTTCAAAATTCTTCTTTATCTATGGGGATAAGCCCCAGACTGAACTTTAAATGTTTGAGTTTTGCTTCCGCGTTTAACTTCAATTTGCAGAATATCCCCAACGGTGGATGATTCAACAAGTTTTTGCACTTGTGCGGAAGATTTGACGGGTTGTTTATTGACTTTTAGAATGATATCCCCTGGACGTAATCCTGCTTCTTGAGCGGGGGAATCAGAAGTGACTCTTCTTACTAGAATGCCAGTATCTTGCTCTAACTTGAGCGAAGTTTCTTGAGTAAGCTGCTTTTTCCTAGTAGGAGTCAAGTCCACCATTTCTATACCTAGGAAGGGATGCTGTACTTTCCCTTTAGTAAATAATTCGTCTGCAATACGTGCGGCGGTTTCGATGGGAATGGCAAAGCCCAAACCTTGAGCATCAGCTCGAATTGCCGTATTGACTCCAATCACTTCACCGTTAGAATTTAATAAAGGTCCCCCCGAGTTCCCGGGGTTAATGGCAGCGTCGGTTTGAATAAAGCTAACTCGCTTATCTGGAACTCCTACTTGAGCGCTGGTACGATCTGTAGCGCTGATAATGCCAATGGTAACGGTATTATCCAAACCCAAAGGATTGCCAATAGCGATCGCCCATTGTCCGGGAATCAAATTTCGGGAACTTCCCAATCTAACGTTAGGTAATTCCGTCGCGGGAATCTTGACAACGGCTACATCAGTAATTTTATCAACGCCAACTACTTTTCCTTCAAAAGTACGACCATCTTTAAGGGTAACCATAACGGTATCTGTATCCGATACCACGTGAGCATTAGTCAACAACTTGCCATCATCGCTGAGTATAAAACCAGAACCCGTACCTCGTTCAATTCTTTCCTGGGGAAACGGCTGCTCATCCTCTCCAAAAAATCGTCGTAGGAGAGGATTTTTCAATGCCTTTGATATGGGATTAGCCACTTTACGAGTAGCATTGATTCGTACTACCGCAGAACCTGTTTTTTGTACTGCGCTAGCAATAAAATTCATTTCACCGCCTCGACTTCCGCCAACTGATGCTCCTACTGGACGGTTGATAACAGTTTCCGGAGGCAAAGCTGCTGTAACATTTTTAAACTGATTATAAGAGCGACTTTGAGGCAGGAAGCGACTTCCCAACAAACCTGCACCGCCACCAATTGCCACTAAAGAAAGGGAAACAGCCAATTGTTTTACAGATAACTTCATAACCATACGTTCAAAAGACAGCAATGCAGATGCGAGCTTTGTAATTTTAGTAAACAAGAAAACTAGTTGAATTTGGAGTTAGACAGCAAAGGTATTACAAAATATACCTTTGAATAATAAAATTTATAAGGGATAATCCGCAGTGGGATTTTGAATGAACTTCGGGAATAAATCTTCTGAGTTACAAATTTTAGATTTTCAGAAAACATTTGGCAAGAAACAGCCATCGAGTATCTAAAATTTAAATTCAGCTTTTCCTGAAAAAAATTCAGGCTTGAGGTGCGTGTATTCTTAATTAACTTGTAAACGAATACATATGGGCTAAAACTTTAAAATAATCTATATATAAACTTATCATTTTTTTATATACATGAGCTTTCGTTGTTGTTCAGTCTGGTTTTGTAGTTTGAGCGGTATACTTGGCTTAATATCGATATTTCCTGATTCTGCTAGGGGGCAGTCACCGGAAAGGAATTGTCCAAAACCAGCTTTGGAACGTCTTGTTAACCACCAAGTAGCGCCAGAAGAAACTTTAAAATCGATAGCACAAAGCTATAGCGTTACTCCTGCAACTATTATCGGCATGAATCCTACAATACGTAACGGTAAAGTTACTGTAGGTAAAAATTTAATTATCCCTCCCTATAATGGCATTGTGGTTAAGGTAGGCAGAGGACAAACTTTAAAGCAAATAGCAGTAAAACATAAAATTCGTGCTGATGCGCTGTTTGAAGTCAACGGTTGTCAAGAAAACCCTCAAGTCGTTTTTGTTCCCAAATTAAACAAATCGCAAGGTTTGACTCAAGCTTCATCAACAAAAACAAACATTCTCGAAGCTCTTACCAATTCCAGCAAACTAAAGGGATATCCCCTGCCAGAAAATACTGCTGTAGCTTTCCCTTTTGGATGGCAAATAAATCCAGATAACGGTGACGTATTCTTCCATAGCGGTATAGATTTGTCAGCACAACCGGGGACATCCGTAAAAGCAATTAGTGAGGGAGTAGTAGTCTTAGCACAGGAACAAGGTTCTTACGGCAACTTAGTAATTATCAATCACAGCGGCGGAATGCAAAGCCGTTACGCTCATCTTCAAGATATCAAAGTTAACGTCGGACAGGAAGTAAATAAAGGTGATTTAGTCGGAACAGTAGGAAGTACTGGAACACCAACCCTAAAAACACCTCACCTTCATTTTGAAATCCGTTCTACTTCTTCTTTAGGTTGGGTAGCTAAAGATCCCAAGGAGTATCTGGAATAATTGGGCATAGGGCATAGGGCATGGAGCATGGAAGTTGGTAAGTAGGTGGGCACAGCAGCTAATCATGGTTTTGACTATAAACTCCTAACTCCTAATATCAGGTTCGCTTAATCGCTTATGAATAAAAATATGTTCTACGAACCCCATATCATAAGTAATCATCCGAACTTGGTATAACTCCTAACTGTCACCATTCCCGCTTCTACAAATCTTTTAAACGCAGCATCGGCTTGTTCGGTGTAATCAACGACTCCGGGAACTACTACGGGTGAGGTACAATCTTCGAGGAGATAAACTTTTTTAGCAAGATTAATATCTATTTTCTTAATATCTGTTAATAAATCGTCGATTGTCCAAGCTACACAGTGACTTTTTGCTTGTCCGGCAATGATAATTTTATCAAAGTCTAAAAGTTGTTTAATTAAGCCATGATTTTTTTCTGCAATCGGAGAATTATCAAAACTTTGTAATATTTCTGGACTTAAAACAGAATAATTTTCAGTTAAAGGATTATTCCCCTTAATTTCAAATTGCGCTTGAGAATTGCGAGCAATTGAATGAAAAAATATCGCTTCTTCCACAGAGGAAACTAAAGCATGTCCGATTCCACCTAACATAGAATGATATGACCAAACTGTCAGGGGATATTTACCGTTGTCGGTGAGTTTTTTGATGTAGTGGTAAGCGTATTTTTCTAAAAATTCGTAATCGTATCCCAAACTATAGCTAACTACTGGGTTAACTTTCCAATTACCATTATCAATATCATTTGGAACAATATTAGTAGCGGAAGGAATCGGATGCTCCCCAAGAGAATTTACCCAAAACACTGGATGAAAAATTTGCATTGCAGTGTGAGTATCCATCGTGGGTATGATGGTAGTAATTTCGCTTAGATTACGATAAATAAACTCACACAAACGCACGTTATCTTCAATTGCACTTTTTCCCGACTTTCCACCTACAAATAATTCAAATTCGGGAATACAAAAAGTGTTTTGCACATCGATTAATAATAAGCAAACGCGGGTTTTATCTTCAGACGCTGGTTTGATGTTGTGTTTTTTTGCCCATGCTTCCGCTTCGATGGAACGTTGTTGGTAAGGTACCCGCCAAACTTCGCTGACTTTTGCAGGGTTGAAGTGTGGGGGGATGGGGAGTTGGGTATTCATTTTTATGATTTATTATCGTTGACATAATCTTGATAATATGCATATTAACTTAGTTTTGTAGGGTGTGTTGTCACCGAGTGCAACGCGCCATTATTAAAATTGTGCGTAAGTTGTTCGTTGGTATCCTATTCTGCCCAGGAATGTAATTAATAGTCGATAAAGCAAAAGTCCCATGAATCTTACATTTTGCACCATTGTCAGAAACCCGGTTTCTTTGCGATTTCACAACGAGATATTGATGCTTTCACGACTAGAAACCGGGTTTCTTTAGGCTTATCTATAATGGTGCAAGAAGTTAGATGAATAGGACTAAAAAACCTGTTATTAATATTGTAGTTAAATTATTCTTTGATATCCTAATCCGCCGGGGAATGCAATTCCCCGTCTAATAGCGAAATTCCTATGAATAGGAATAAAAAACATTTCATAGATAATAAACTATTAATATAAATGTTTCACAACAAAAGCTGATTATAAATATAAGTTTTAAACTGGTTAATCAAATGAATGCTAAAGAATTGATTGAGCGTTATCAAGCTGGGGAAAGAAATTTTTATGGTGTTGATTTAAGTGGGATTGATTTTGATGAATTAAATCCAAGTCTGGATAATTTTATTTATTTGAGTGGAGCTAATTTTACAGAAGCAAATTTAAGTCATGCTAATTTTTCTTATATCAGCTTTTCTCATACTAATTTTAGTAATGCGAACCTGAAATAAGCTAATTTAACTTATGTATTTTTATCAAATGCTATTCTGGAAAATGCTGATTTAACAAAAGCTACTATTTATAGTAATTTGTACGATGCTGTTTTGATAGGTGCTAATTTTCATCAAGCAAAAATAAAACATTGGTCTTTAGATTATCAAGAAGAAAGAATGAAACTTGATAATTATGCTTATTTTTATAGGACTGATTTAAAAAGAGCGAATCTTAGTAATGTTAATTTAAATTCAGTATCTTTTGAATACACAAATCTTTTACAAGCCAACTTACAAAATGCGAATCTTGATAATGCCAGATTAGATGGTGCTAATTTGATAGGTGCTGATTTAAGTGGTGCTAGTTTAAATGATGCAGTTCTCAGAGGATTGATTTATAGTTCAGAAACAATATTTCCTGAAGGTACCGATCTTAGTAAAGCTTACTTAGCTGAACAATGTTAATTTTACTGCAACTAATTTAAGAGGTGCTATTCTTATATCTACCGATTTGAAAAACGCTAATTTTACAAATGCTGATTTACGAGATGCTGATTTAGAAGATGCTGAGTTAGATAATGCTATCTTCTGCAATACTATTATGCCTGACGGAAGTATTAGGAATGATAATTGTTAGTTTATAATTTACTTTTTTTGATTTTATCTTACCGAACAGCACCATTGTTATTAAGCCCAAATACTGGCTTTGAAATCAATTTCAAAGCTAATATACAAAGTACGTTAAAACGCACTAAAATCATTAACTAGTCTGATTTATCAGACTTTGTTTTTGAGCCTGGGAATTTATTCCAAGGGGGTTAGTTGTTGAAAGTAGCATGAATTTATTGTTGGGTTATGTCCTTGTGGACACACTCCGTTAACGTTCCTTAACCCAACCTACGAGAATTGAATTTTTTATTGCGTATCTTCTTTTAACTCTTCCTGACAATAAGGCTCACATATTTCCCAAGCTTTATCTATCGCAGTCGAAGCTTCACTTAATTCCAAGGAACATTCTTTTAAACAAGCAGCTAATTTAACTCTGTTCCTAGATAAATCTTTTTCGCCATCTTGATTAATTTTATCCGATAAAAATTTCAACAATTCAGCCAAAGCATCGTATCTTAAATTTCCGATATCTTCTGAAGACAGCTTCTAAGGAGCCATGGTATTTTTCAATATAATTTTTGTGTTTCATCACTTATGATTTTGTCATAATTACTGGTTGGTGCGTGAGGGTAAAATCAATTTATCTTGTTAAAATCGATAATTGCTCGTAACCCTCACAGCACCCTACAATGAATTTTGTTTTTTAGCATTAACTGTGTTAAGCACATTTCCCTCGATATTCTTTGAGAAATCACATTCGCTTCAGTATTGTTGGGTTATGTCCTTGCGGACACGCTTCGCTAACGCTTCTCAACCCAACCTACAAACTACAAACTACAAACTTCATCGATTTGATGTTGCTTTATTGATGTAATTTTAATTGCTTTGTTTTTCACGCTTAATTTTTGAATTGGCTGGCAGGAAAAATAATTGGATACAACCAATGTTAATTGTTGGGTTGAGGAAAGGAACCCAACCTAAAATTACTACTTCGTTTTTCCACAACTGTCGGGAGACGTAAAATTTTACGTTTTTACAATTTGTTGGGTAATTAGAATTATTTTTCGCAAAACGGTTATTGTATAGCTTGTATCTAGATAATTACCTAGCGGCGTGCAATCATAAATCTGTTTTATGCCAATTATTAACTTTAACCAAGAAATTTAACATCTAAAGGGCTTGAACTATGGCAATCTGAAAAACAGAATGTTTGAAAATTTGATATCTTCGCTACAGAATTTTACTGAAACAGGTTATGCAAACCCTGCCAACACCAACAACAACTAATACGGCATCTACTACTCCCGCTTTTGAAACCACTATCAAGCGGCGCAAAACTCGTCCTGTAAGGATTGGGGATGTAACTATCGGGGGAGGATACCCGGTGGTGGTGCAATCGATGATTAATGAGGATACTCTCGATATTGACGGTTCGGTGGCGGCTATTCGTCGCTTGCACGAAATCGGCTGCGAAATCGTCCGAGTTACCGTACCGAGTATGGCTCACGCTAGGGCTTTATCAGAAATTAAACAAAAGTTAAAGCAAACTTACCAAGATGTGCCCATTGTTGCCGACGTACATCATAATGGCATGAAAATTGCTTTGGAAGTTGCCAAGCATATTGAAAAGGTACGAATTAATCCAGGGTTGTATGTTTTTGAAAAACCAGATGCCAATCGGACTGAATATAGTAAGGCTGAATTTGACGATATTGGCGATAAAATTGCCGATACTCTCAAACCTTTGGTAATTTCTCTGCGCGACCAAGATAAAGCTATGCGAATCGGCGTAAATCACGGTTCTTTAGCCGAACGAATGCTGTTTACTTATGGTGATACTCCCGAAGGAATGGTGGAGTCAGCGCTGGAGTTTATTCGCATTTGTGAATCTTTAGATTTTCATAATATAGTAATTTCACTTAAGGCTTCGCGAGTGCCGGTAATGTTAGCTGCATACCGGTTGATGGCACAACGAATGGATGCTGAAGGTATGGATTATCCCTTACATCTAGGTGTAACTGAAGCTGGTGACGGGGAATACGGACGAATTAAATCAACTGCGGGAATTGCAACTTTATTAGCCGATGGAATTGGCGATACAATTCGGGTATCTTTAACCGAATCGCCGGAAAAAGAAATTCCAGTTTGCTATAGTATTTTGCAGGCTTTGGGATTGCGGAAGACAATGGTGGAATACGTCGCTTGTCCTTCTTGCGGTCGCACTTTGTTCAATTTAGAAGAAGTGCTACACAAAGTCCGGGAAGCAACCAGTCATCTCACGGGACTGGATATTGCTGTTATGGGTTGCATCGTCAATGGCCCTGGAGAGATGGCTGATGCCGATTATGGCTATGTCGGTAAAAATCCTGGCTTTATATCTCTTTACAGGGGTCGAGAAGAAATTAAAAAAGTTCCTGAAGATAGAGGCGTTGAAGAATTGATAAACTTGATTAAAGCAGATGACCGTTGGGTAGAACCAAATTAAACAAACAAAAATTTTGTAGTTCAAAAATCCTGCTAGTTTTGTGCTGTTTTGCAAAGCTAGCCGGATCGATGTCTCAATTTACCGAAATAACAAATTATGCTCGGTCTTTACAGTGGTAGGCTGTGTTAGATTGAGCATACTGACTATGTAAATTCAGTCTGGCACAGCTGTAATATGGTGATTTCAAAAAGTGGACTTGTTCTGGGTGCTACAGCCGTGACGCTTTCAACGATAGCTGTCGCAGGCCTTGGCATTCATTCACAAGGACAAGCTTTATTTAAAGAAAGTCCTAAAGAGATAGTAGATGAAGTTTGGCAAATTATTTACCGCCAATACGTAGATGGTACGTTCAATCAAGTCGATTGGCAGGCTGTTCGTAAAGAATACTTAAATAAGAAATACACTGACAAGCAGCAAGCCTATAAATCTATCCGGGAAATGCTTAAAAAGCTGGATGACCCCTATACCCGGTTTATGGACCCCAAAGAGTTCAAAAACATGCAGGTGGATACCTCTGGGGAACTCACTGGTGTTGGTATTACTATTGGTCTTGATGAGGATACCAAAAAGTTGACCGTCATTGCACCATTGGAAGACACTCCAGCGTTTAAAGCGGGTATTTTGGCTAAAGATGTGATTACCAAAATTGATGGTAAAAGCACCAAGGGGATGGATACCAGCGAAGCGGTAACTTTAATTCGAGGAGAACCCGGAAGTAAAGTTAGGTTAACTATTAATCGTAATGGTAAGGAAAGGGATTATTTAATTACCAGAGCAAAAATCGAAATTCATCCGGTTGATTATTCTGTCAAACAAACTCCTGCTGGTAAAACTGGCTATATTCGTCTCAAAACCTTTAGCGCTAATGCTTCAAAGGAAATGCGCGAAGCTATTAGAGATTTGGAAAAGAAAAATGTTGATGGCTATGTTCTGGATTTACGTAATAATCCAGGCGGTTTATTATTTTCTAGTATCGAAATTGCCCGGATGTGGCTCAAGGATGGTACGATTGTTTCCACCATTGACCGCAAGGGAGTTGTAGAAAAAGAAGCAGCAAACGGGCGATCGCTCACCCAAAAGCCATTAGTAGTTCTGGTTGATAAGGGAAGTGCTAGTGCGAGTGAAATCCTTTCCGGTGCGTTGCAAGATAATAAACGTGCTGTTTTAGTGGGTAGCAAGACTTTTGGTAAAGGCTTAGTGCAATCGGTACGTCCCCTTTATGACGGTTCTGGTGTTGCAGTCACGATTGCTAAATATCATACTCCCAGCGGTAAAGATATTAATAAAGCCGGGATTAAACCAGATATCAAGGTTGAGTTGAGCGACGAACAACGGCAGAAGTTGTGGCTCAAGCAACGGGATAGACTAGCTACTTTAAGAGACCCACAATATGCTAAAGCTATAGAACAATTGAAGAAGGAGATTGCTGCAAAAGGCAATATTAGAGCGGAGAGAAAATAGATATCAGATGTAGAGACGGGACTAACTGTTACGTCTCTACAGGATTTAGGATTTGTATAAAGGTGTTCTTATGATTTATGTGCCAGAAGGAAGTTACATCTTCTTTTGAAGTAGGTTAAGAACTCTCAATTCCTAACTGTTAACTATTAACTCCTCATGCTGGCTGACATTTACCAGTTCTAATTAATCCGATACGACGAGATATTGCTTCTTCCTTTGAACTAAAAACCCCCCACTTTTCAATAATTTGTTTATCGTCTTCAGATGCTAGTTCGCTGGAGACGATTTCGCATTTTTGGGAGGAGCGTTTGATAATGTACCAGCCTTGTGGTGATTCCATAATTAATGCAGGAATTTTACTATATTAAACAATACCGAAATAAAAACCGTTTTGTTTAATTTTCAAGGTTTTGTATTTGCCGACTCTTGCAATAATATAGGCATTCCACCTTTACCGGAGCCAACAACAATTATTTTAGAGTTAGGAGATTCAGCTAGTTTTTCTGTAGCTTCAATTCTCCGCAACTGCAATACTTGATTTGTAAGTCCGTCGGATATAATTTTCTGAGCATCGGCGATACCTTTGGCTTCAATCCGTTTGCGTTCTGCTTCTTGGCGCTGTTTTTCCAAAACAAACTTCATGCGCTGATTTTCTTGTTCGGCTTTAAGTTTCTCTTGAATTGCGTTTTGGATTGTATCGGGCATTTTCACATTGCGTAACAAAGCTTCGTCAACTACAAAACCTAGAGGTAATAATTCCTTGGTGAGTTGTTCGTTTATTCTGCGAGCAACTTCTTGACGTTTAGTAGAGTAAATAGCGTTTGCTGGGTATTGAGCAACAATGGAACGGATGGTAGAGCGAAATCGAGAAATTACGAATTGTGTTTCGCTAGTTCCAATAGTTTTGTATACAGTTGCGGCTTGTTGTGGATCGAGTTTGTATTGTAAGCTGACATCAAGATTGAGGTTTAAACCTTCTTGAGAACTTGCGTCAACGTTTTCCAGAATATCCTTTAAGCGAGTAGAAAAATTAAGAGTTTTTGCAAAAGGGTTAACTAAGTTAACGCCGGGATTCAAGGCTTCATCAGAGACTCTACCAAATAAATTTGCAACTCCAATATTTCCGGGAGGAACAATTACTAAAATTCTGGAAATGGAAGCAATTGTGGCAATAATTCCAATTAATGCAGCAATTCCTCTTACTGCTAAACGATTCCTTTCATCATCAACTTTACCGGCATTTAGATAAACAAGGGTTGCAATTAGTGTAGCTAAAAGGGAGAGAATAAAACTCATAATATTTTTTGAAATAATTCTTTTAGAGACTGCTATATATATATCTCCTTATATTTATGTTTTTATGATTTTTAGTTTAAATATAAATTTTTATTATCAATAATATAATTTTTTTATTAATTTTATTTGAGATAAAATTCTATTTTAGTAATAATACTCATTTCTGTTTTAGGAATCTAATAATATTAGAAGAAAAATATTATTTATGCGAATCAATGCGATTTAAGTAGGTTGGCATTGAAAATAGTAATTGGGATAAGGCTGTCTTGCTGTCTTGCTGTCTTGCTGTCTTGCAATAGGAATAAGGGTTTGAGGGTAATTTACATTCTGTAATGTAGCTTGGTTTATTTGTGCCGACTTACTTAGTGCAACCTATTTCCATTCTTAAGGTGGGTTGCGGCAGCAAGCAAGACACTCTAGAAAATAAAGAGGGAGAGAGTGAGAGAGTGAGGGAGTGAGGGAAGGTAATTGGTGCTGGTATTTTACCCCAACCAATTACTAGCACGCCAGCTGACGGTGGGGTTTTAAACCCTGTATGTCTCGATAAAAAAATTGTTACCAGAAATTAATTACTGGCAACAATAATAAAAAAGTGATTCTAGATTAATTGAAAATTACCTACCGTTACCATTGCTATTATCATCGCTGTAACTAGCAAGAATTCGGTCGGCAAGTTTATCGGGTACTTCTTGTAAATGGTCGTATTCCCAATTGAAAGAACCTACTCCAAGAGTTTGCGATCGCAACTCTATAATGAAGTTTTGCATTTCCGATTGTGGTAAATACCCCATGACATTATCCCAACCTTGCCAGTTATTAATGGCTTCATAAGCTAAAATTTGTCCGCGTCTACCGCTTAATAATTGCAGCACTTTAGAAGTAAATTCGTTAGGGGTTTTTACCTGCAACCGGACAATTGGTTCTAACAGCGTGGGTTTGCATTCCGACATTCCGGTTTGCATAGCTTGTCTTGCTGCTAATTTAAAAGCTTGTTCGGAACTATCAACGTTGTGGTAGGAACCGTTGGTTAAAGTTACCGACACGTCTACTACGGGAAAACCCAGAGGACCATGTTCTAAAGATTCTCTGACACCCATTTCGACACCGGGGATGTATTGTTTGGGAACTACACCACCAACTATAGTTTCATCAAATTGAAAACCATAGCCTCTGGGTAAAGGTTGAATGTTTAGATAAACATCGCCAAATTGTCCGTGTCCGCCACTTTGATGTTTGTAGCGTCCGCGTACTGATGAAACTGTTTTACGAATGGTTTCTTTGTAAGGTACCTTGGGTAAATGGGTAGACATGGGAAGGTTATATTTACACCGCAGTCTGTCAAGGGAAACTTGTAAATGAATTTCCCCTTGTCCCCAAAGAATTACTTCGTGAGTGTCACCATGTTGTTCCCAAGCCAAACTTGGATCTTCTTCTAATAATTTAGTTAAGGCACCGCTTAATTTAACTTCATCATTACGTTGTTCGGTAACTATAGCCTTAGCGTAAACTGGTTCTAAGGGTTCGACACGGGGGAATTGAATCTGGGAATCTATAGTTAAAGTATCGCCAGTTTTAATTGCTTCCAAACGAGTTAAAGCTACAATTTCACCCGATGATGCTTGATTAATATGTTGTTGATGCTGTCCTAATAAACGATACATACTACCGGCACGAATACCATTGAGACTCATGCCTTCGGATAAATTTCCTTGCCATATCCGTACTAAGGAAAGTTTACCACCTTGGGGAGTGTAATAGGTTTTTAATACTTGAGCTATGGGAGTATGAGAATTTTTGTCGTTACTGGAACAATTTAAATTATCTAAACGGCGTTTTGCAGTAGTTTGAGGTTCGGGGGCTTCTTTTAATAACGCTGACAAGAGTGGGCGTACCCCATAATCTTGTTCTGCAACTCCGAAAAATACTGGTACAACTAAATCGGAACCCAAATCTAGTTTTAAATCTTTGATTATCTCCTCTTGGTTGGGTTCGATATCTTCTAAAAGTTCTTCAAGTAAATGGTCGTCAAAATCTGCTAGAGTTTCGAGCATTTCTTCCCTAGCAGCATGTTCTTCATCTTTTAATGCTTCTGGAAATGGAACTATATCCGCAGCAGCACCGGGGTGATAATGATATGCTTTTTCGCTGACTAAATCGATAAATCCAATTAAATTTTCATTTCGTAAAATTGGATACTGGTGCGCTACTAAAGGACGGCTAGAAACAGCTTTAAGCGCATTTAAGATATCTAAGACATGGATATTTGCTTTATCCATTTTATTCACAAACACCAAATGGGGAATTTCCCAATCATCGAGAAATTTTAATAATGGTGCTAAAGTTAAAACTTTTTCAGTTACGGGTTCGCAAACGACAATTGCAGCATCAACACCGATAAGAGCATTGTAAGTTTCTTGAGCGAATTCTACAGAACCGGGACAGTCAATAAAAGTAAAATCAACATCCTGGAATTGAGTACTTGCCGCACTTACTTCCACACTCATTTGACGCTCTCGCGCTTGTGGAGAATTATCGCTAATCGTGTTACCATCCTTAACGCTACCCTTGCGAGAAATCGCTTCTGTAACCAATAATAAACTTTCGACTAACGTAGTCTTTCCGCTTAAATAAGGACCGACAATTGCAATCGAATGCAAACCCGTTCTCACTTTTTCAGTCATAAAAACCTCCTTCACGGTTTTGCTGGCTCGCGGCACCGCAGTATGATGACTTAATTTATGCAACGATTATCCTGCACTTAATTTCATCTGCTCTCACTTGTAAAGCGCTACTACAAGAATCGTATTGTCTATTAAAAATAATCTAAATAAAAATAAAAAAAAGACAACATTTACATATAAAATTAAACTTTTATAAACAAGTTTGATTTCAGTAACACAGGGTGTTGATGGTTTTTAGGTTTTGAATTGACCATTAAAGCTAAAACAACAGTTTAATAACTAAACCAGAATCTAAAATTTAGTATTGGTTCGGTGAAATTAAATCGTTACTAGGGAGAGAATCCATGAACAAATTGCTTTATAAATATCCGCTGGGTGCATTTTTGAGTGCAATAATATTGTTAAGCGTGAATATCGCCTCTGCATCTGCGAATGAAGGCTATGAGTATAGCTTTGACCCCGTGCCGGAAAAGATAGCGCAATATACCCGTAACACCGCTACAACTTATTTAAACGAAGGTTTGCAATTAATTCAGAGGGGAAGAGCGCAAGACGCAATTAACGCTTTTAAACAAGCTATTCAGTTAGACCCTTCTTTAGCTCCAGCCTATTACAATTTAGGATTAGCGCTGCGGCAAGTGGGAGAGTTACAACCGTCTGCGGATGCTTTTTATCGAGCAACTCAAGTTGACCCCAAGTTTGCTTTAGCTTATGCAAATTTAGGTGGTGCTTTACTCGAAGGAAATAACCTCGACCAAGCCCAAAATTATTTACAGCGCTCTTTAGAACTAGATTCTAAATTAGGAGTTGCTCACTATAACATCGGTTTACTGCATCAGCAAAAAGAAAACTGTAGAAAAGCAGTGAAATCTTTTCGGAAAGCGATGAAATATAGCAACAAAGCACCAGAGCCAGCTTATCAAATTGGATTATGCTATATGCAACAGCGCAAATTTAAAAGAGCTAAAACTGCCTTTAATCAAGCAATAAAAATTAATCCAAAATATCCCGAAGCTCATTATAATGTCGGTTCAATTTTATATACTCAAGGTAAGCACGAACAAGCTTTAGAAGCATTTAGAAAAGCCGCCGAAGCGGACCCCGATTATCCCAGCGCTTATTACGGTGCTGGATTGGCATTTATACAAATGAAACAATTCCCCGATGCTATGCGTGTCTTACAATATGCTAGGGATTTATTCTTAGCACAAAATAATTCTCAATGGGCTAAAAATGCCGAACTGCTTATGCAGCAAGCCCAGAGTTTTACCGGCTCAATTCCTCCTCGATAAAAAGTTATTAATACTGCTGCTAACTTGCACTTCGGTAAGTCACAATATAAAGAATTGGTTGAACAATGGCTGGTGTGGTCTGTAGTTCACTTGGTAATTCATGTTTATGTTCGTGAAAAAACGTCCCAAAAGCCAATTTCTCTTGTGGAATCGTTGGTTAGATAGGCGCAGAATAGTAGCTAATATGGAGACTTTTTGCGACTTAATTGTCATTTCTCTGTGTTTTTGTTTGTTCTCTGTGATGGCAGTCAAGTTATGGGGGATATTTCACGATATTTTGCATTCTGTTGATTACAAAGAAGTAACTGCAAAAATGCTATTTATTCTAATTCTAGTCGAGTTATTTCGACTGTTAGTGGTGTATCTACAAGAGCATAGCATTGCAGTTGGAGTCGCTGTAGAAGTAACGATTGTATCTTTGCTACGAGAGGTAATAGTTCATGGTGCAATGGAAATTTCCTGGATTCAAGTAGCATCTATTTGTGGTTTATTAATAATTTTGGGTGTATTACTATTGGTGTGCGCTAAAACTCCTCATATGGATTGTATTAGCGCTAATACTAAATATTGTCCTTTTATTTATGGTGAAGACAATCAAGAGTCTTCGGGAGGTTGTACTCAAGGGAGAAGTTCGTCGAACAATTGTCAGGGGAATAGCTAAACAACCATGTAATTTACAACAAGTTGCTAAGAAATGGGGCAGGGGTACCCGACTGCCCCATTTTTTTATATTTTGTAAAACGCAAAGTAACGCGGAGGAAAGCGCAAAGGAACGCGGAGTTGTTTTTCGCTCATGTTTTTTATAATTCTGATGTAAGTGGAAAAGATATAATCTCGACTCTGGTTCACGTTTGTGAAATCAAGTTAATTGTTATAATTTTGACAATACTGATTTATATAATCCGGTTTTTTTCTCAATACAAGTACTGATTTTATTATTTTTAAGTAAAAAAATATATAGTTAAAAAACATTTTACATAAATTATGAATAAAAAACGAATTGCTAAAATTCTTGCCTTTTGTGTAATTGCTTATATATTCAGCTATGGTGTAATTCGATTAACAACTAATAGTATTGTTCATGGTTCCGGAATTTCTGGCTGTACTTATGTTTATCATAAGGTGGAAGCTGGAGACTCCGGTATCATTGGTTTTATAATTAATGGACAATTAGCATTGCTGTTTACTCCTTTACGTTTGCTGGAACTGCAATATTGGAATGTAGTTCAATCACCTGGTTCTCGACTTTCAGAAGCAGATAAAAAACGGAATAAATTTGCATCTTGTTAATTACCAATTATTCATTACCCGAATTAATGGATTCCTGATTCAAGATTTTGACTAAAATTTTATCGACGCGATTTCCATCCATGTTCATGACTTCAAAATACATTCCTTTCCATTCAAAGCTATCTGTAGCGATGGGGATGCGCCCTAAATGAGTCATGACTAAACCACCTAATGTTTGATAGCTGTCGCGGGAGTGGGATTTAATTTCTTCTTCCATGTCGAAAAGTTCAAAAAACTCATCCATTGTTAACATCCCATCTAATAACCAGGAACCATCGTCTCTTTGTACTGCTTGGGGTTCTTCTTCTTCTTCATCGGAAGGAACATCACCGACAATTTCAATCAATATGTCGTTTAAAGTTACCAATCCTTGAATTACTCCATATTCATCAACCACTAATGCCACATGATTGACGGTTTGCTTAAATAATTCTAAAACTTTTAATCCACGGGTGCTTTCGGGTACAAATATCGGCTCTCGCAATCCCACCGTCAAATCCATCTGTTCCCCGCAGAAACTACGAGCCAATAAATTAGTCACCGGAATTATTCCCAGTACATTATCTAATCCTTCCTGGCATACCGGATATCGCGAATAACCATTTTCAATTATTTTCTCGCGATTTTGAGTCGCGGTATCTTTCAAATCCAA
The DNA here is from genome assembly GCA_039820645.1 of Cyanobacteria bacterium J06633_8. Classification (GTDB taxonomy): domain Bacteria; phylum Cyanobacteriota; class Cyanobacteriia; order Cyanobacteriales; family Nostocaceae; genus Rivularia. The sequence continues at coordinate 16,504 of JBCBPQ010000034.1, forward strand.
CCAGATGATTTCCGGGCGTGGTGTCATGAAAGAACCAACTGGGCGATCGCCTAAACGAAACACCCGCTCAACCATGTCCTGTTCTACTTCCTCAAAGGTTCCTTCTTCGGTACCTTGTTCGATTAATACTTTGATTTCTTCTTCTGTAACTTGCGGTTCTGTAGATGGCTTAATTCCTAATAATTGTACTATTGAATCTGTAAAAAAATTTAATAAACAAACAATAGGACAAGTAATCCTAATTAAACTTTTCATTGGTAAAGCCACAATGGAAGCAATTACCTCTGGATGGTTTAATGCTAAACGCTTTGGTACTAGCTCGCCTAAAATAATCGCTAAGGTCGTAATTATCAATACTGCAATACCGTGGGCTAACTGAAATTGGTATAAAGGAATAAAATCTAAAATAGGATATATTCTTTCATAAATAATTTTTTCTCCGTAGGCACCAGCGACGATAGTAACTAAAGTGATGCCGACTTGTACTGTACCTAGAAATTCGGTAGGAGAAGAAGCTAAGTCAAAAGCGGCTCTGGCTCTGGTGTTACCTTGATTGGCAAGCTGTTGTAAGCGAACTTTGCGAGCGGAAACAATCGCTAATTCTGACATGACGAAGATGGCATTAGCGAAAATCAGTAGAAAAATAATTAGTAACTCAAAATTGAGGGACATTTCTTAATTGCCGTTCTTTTTCGGCTAGTTATGCAATATTGTAATTTTTAAGTATTTAGCATCCTGGGGATACTAATCAAAGACTCTAAATACATAAAATTTCCTCTGGAAAAGGAATTAAGTGACCGAATTGAGAACACAATACAGGTATATTAGCTGGAAGTTTCAGTCGTAATTTTACTAGGGAAAAACAGTTTTAACGCAAAATTTTCGGTTGACGCTTCTAAAATAGTAGAGGGGCATTAAAGGCACATGACTGCTTGCCTGTATTTTAGAAAAGGGCTAATTTACCAACAATACTTTGATGTATTTAGGGTAAAGGTCTGTATATGGCTCAAAATTAACCGAATTTTCGGAGTTAAATTTCTCCTACCCAGCTAGGGCTGCTAAGTTAAAATTACGAATTATAAAGTCATGGCTTTTTCTTCCATAGTGCGTGCTTTGGGACGTTCTTCCCTCACCACCGAATTACTTTCTAAATTAAAGACACAAACACAATTACAGTTAAATGGGATTCCACGTTTAGCAAAGGGCTTGGTAGCTTCAGCATTAGCGAATAGTTCGCAGCGGAATTTATGTGTAGTCTGCGCGACTTTGGAAGAAGCCGGACGTTGGACTACTCAATTGGAAGCGATGGGATTCGCGACCATACACTTTTATCCTACTTCTGAAGCATCTCCTTACGAACCTTTCGATCCTGAAACTGAGATGACTTGGGGACAAATGCAGGTTCTAGCTGATTTAATCCAATTTTCTCCAGAATCTAATCAGCCTTCTAATCCAATAGCTGTAATCGCTACTCAAGCAGCTTTACAACCCCATTTACCACCCCCGGAAGCATTTAAACCTTTTTGTTTAAATATTGCCAAGGGAATGGAATTTAATCTTGGTACCTTTGCAAAAAAAATGGCTGCTTTGGGATACGAAAGGGTTCCTTTGGTAGAGATGGAAGGTACTTGGAGTCGAAGGGGAGACATTGTAGATGTGTTTCCGGTGTCTTCGGAATTGCCGGTACGCTTGGATTGGTTTGGCGATGAAATCGAGCAAATTCGCGAATTTGACCCTGCCACTCAGCGCTCTGCCTTAGATAAAATCAATCGAATTATTCTTACTCCTACTAGTTTTGCTCCTATATTAATTGCCGACGAGGGGTTTAGTGACTCTGTGGAAAATTATCTTTCAGCAGAGGAAAAAGAACAATTAGAATCCGGACAGTTGTTGGAAGGTACCCGCAGATTTTTGGGTGTAGCTTACGAGCAACCTGCTTCTTTATTAGATTATTTACCGGAAAATACTTTAGTTGCTGTTGATGAAGTAGAGCAGTGTTACGCTCATAGTTTGCTTTGGGTGGAAAATGCCGAGGAGCAGTGGCGTGGGGTAGAGAAGCTAGAAAAAGCAGGGGAAGCAGGGGAAGCAGGGGAGGAGGGGGGAGATAATTCGACAATGCCCGATGCCCCATCCCCAATGCCCAATATTCAATTACCAAAAATCCACCGTTTTTGGGAAGAATGTCTTAAATATTTAGAAGAATTTGAAACTTTGTATTTATCGGAGATTTCTGAGGAAGGTAGCGATGCTGTGAATTTAGCGGCTCGTTCGATTCCGGTGACTCCTCATGCTTTTGCGAAGTTGGCGGAGACGTTAAGGGAGGAGCGCGATCGCAATTTTAACATTTGGTTAATTTCGGCTCAACCTTCTCGTTCGGTTTCTCTTTTACAGGAACATGATTGTCCGGCTCAGTTTATTCCGAACCCCCGCGATTACCAAGCTATCGATAGAACCCAGGTTAATCACGTTCCAGTTGCTTTAAAATATTCTGGGCTGGCTGAGTTGGAAGGTTTTATTTTACCTACTTTCAGAATAGTTGTTGTTACTGATAAGGAATTTTACGGACAACATACTTTAGCTACTCCCGGTTACGTCCGCAAGCGTCGCAAGGCTAGTTCTAAAAAGGTTGACCCCAATAAGTTACGTCCGGGTGATTATGTTATTCACCGCAATCACGGTTTGGGGCAATTTTTGAAGCTGGAAAGTTTAACGTTAAATTATGAAACTCGCGATTATTTAGTTGTTAAGTATGCAGATGGATTATTAAGGGTAGCAGCCGACCAAGTTGGGGCTTTATCTCGGTTTCGGACAACTACCAACAAGTCCCCGCAATTAAATAAAATGACGGGTAAGACTTGGGAAAATACTAAGAATAAAGTCCGTAAAACCGTTAAGAGATTAGCCGTTGATTTATTAAAACTGTATTCTCAACGTTCCCAACAAACTGGTTTTACTTATCCCCAGGATTCCCCCTGGCAAGAAGAGATGGAAGATTCTTTTCCATATCAACCTACTACGGACCAGTTAAAAGCAACTCAGGATGTAAAACGGGATATGGAAAGCGAGCGTCCGATGGATCGCTTAGTCTGCGGTGATGTGGGTTTTGGTAAAACTGAGGTGGCAATAAGAGCTATATTTAAAGCTGTAACCGCTGGCAAACAAGTTGCATTGCTCGCACCTACTACTATTCTTACCCAACAGCACTACCATACTTTAAAAGAAAGATTTGCTCCCTACCCGATAAACGTAGGATTGCTCAATCGTTTCCGTACTGCTGAAGAAAAGCGGAATATACAGAAAAGATTGTTAACGGGGGAATTGGATATTGTTGTTGGTACCCATCAACTTTTAGGTAAAAGTGTTCAATACAAAGATTTAGGTTTATTGGTAGTAGATGAAGAACAAAGATTTGGGGTAAATCAAAAAGAGAAAATCAAATCTTTGAAAACTCAAGTTGACGTACTTACCCTTAGCGCTACACCTATTCCCCGCACCTTATATATGTCGCTTTCGGGTATCCGGGAAATGAGTTTGATTACTACACCACCTCCATCAAGAAGACCAATTCAAACCCATCTTTCACCGATGAATCCCGAAGCCATGCGTACTGCTATACGTCAGGAATTAGACAGAGGTGGCCAGGTATTTTACGTAGTTCCACGGGTGGAGGGAATTGAAGACAAATCTGCCTTTCTGCGAGATATGATACCGAATGCAAGGATTGCGATCGCTCACGGTCAGATGGAAGCGAGCGAGTTAGAATCTATCATGCTTTCTTTCAGTAGTGGGGAAGCTGAAATTCTAATTTGTACGACAATTATTGAATCGGGTTTGGATATTCCCCGAGTCAACACCATTTTAATTGAAGACGCGCAGAAATTCGGATTGGCGCAACTTTATCAATTAAGGGGAAGAGTTGGACGTGCGGGAATTCAAGCTCATGCATGGTTATTTTATCCCAAACAAAGGTCATTATCGGAAGCAGCCAGGAAAAGATTAAGAGCTATTCAAGAATTTACACAACTGGGTTCGGGTTATCAACTAGCAATGCGAGATATGGAAATTCGTGGAGTCGGTAACTTATTAGGAGCAGAGCAATCCGGACAAATGAACGTCATCGGCTTTGACTTATATATGGAAATGTTAGAAGAAGCCATTCGTGAAATTCGGGGACAAGAAATTCCCACCGTGGAAGATACTCAAATAGACCTCAATTTGACGGCATTTATTCCAAAAAATTATATCACCGACTTAGATCAGAAAATGAGCGCATATCGTGCCGTAGCCGTAGCCAATTCCAAACAAGAATTAGCAATGATTGCAACAGAATGGAACGATAGATATGGAAAAGTGCCTGCATCGGCGAATCAATTATTACGAGTGATGGAATTAAAGCAATTAGCCAAGAATTTAGGATTTAGTCGGATAAAACCAGATGGCAAACAACATATAGTCTTAGAAACCCCAATGGAAGAACCCGGTTGGAAACTATTAGCTGAGAAACTACCGCAAAATATGATGAGTCGCTTTGTCTATTCTCCCGGTAAAGTAACCGTTAGGGGATTAGGAGCAATGAAAGCAGACGTACAGTTGCAAACATTGATAGATGCATTTACTAAGATGCAGGATGCCGTACAAGAAGTAGTAATGGTTTAGGTTCGTTCGTAGTTGCGCTTTAGCGCCAAATATTTTTAATTAGGATGAGTTTTTCATCTCGTATAGTGCATTATCACTTAATTGGTAATGCACCATTTTTATTTATTATTATGTATTAAATTAATTTTTATCATAATTATATATTTTGAAACGCAAAGTGACGCTGAGGTAAGCGCAAAGGAGCGCAGAGTTTTTTATCATTCCGAGATAAGTCAAAAAGTTGTAATTAAGGGGCATTTACCAATTACAAAATTAATATATTTTTGTTATCAATTCTGTATTCAGAATAAATCTACCGCTGAGTAAGTTTATACAAATGTTCTGGGGAAAGTTATTTGTTGTTTTTGGGGTTCCCCCCGAGTTGTGAAATGGTTAGTAAGTACTGGAAGAAAACAGATTAATTCTCTAGCAAAACAATTAATATCCCACTTATGGAAACTCCTTTATCCAAGTACTATGAGCATTATCCATACAAGCTTCATACTTATCTTGCTCTGAATATACAGGCATATTATTGCATTCCCAATATAAATAAACTTGTCTAACTTTGCTGTCAAAATTGAAGTTAATAGAAGGGTCATTTTCTAATGCTATTTGAAAACAGTTTACATACTTATCCCTATCTTTCCGAAATTCTTGACATCCTTCTAAATAATTGCTGAATTTGTTCCGAATCTTAGATTGTTCTTTTGCTGTATCTCCAAATTCAACTGGGGTAAAACTAAAATCGCATCCCGTCAATAAAAGAGTTGCGATAGTAATTGTACAAATATATTTTTTCATTCGGTGTTCGCGTGGTTTTATTTAATGACTGCAAACCACGATTCAAGTTTCTTCTTCTCTAAATAATTGTATATTTTTTTATTAGTATTCAATAATACTTCAATCTAAAATCTCTTAAAAATAATCCCCTCAACAACAAATTGTCTTCGCTCTCGAACAGGTTTATTTTTTTCGTAAATGCTTCTAAACCTCGAATATGTGAGAACTTCATTCAAGCAATAGAGACAGCATAGCTGAACGCAATTTTCCTTCTTATGCTATATCAAATCTTCAATCCAACGGAGTTGATAGCTTACGAAATTAATATCCTATGTTATGAAGTACGTATTAAAATATTTGTAAGTCCTTGATTTTACGACAACTGAACTAATAACACCATGAATAAAAAGATAATATTCCTTTTGACTCTAATTACTATTATATTCTGTACAAAAAACGAACAAACAGTCGCAACCCCACCACCAGAAATGTCTTACAACAGTTTTACCGAATGGTGTCAGCAGAAATCGACACTTCCGAAACAAACAAAGCATACAGTAGAAGTGTTGTTAGAAGAAGCAGGTACTCAAGATTGCCAAGAAGCGAATTTGAAACTTAATAATTTGAATTACCTCAGCCTTCGTGAAAATAAAATTAGTGACCTCAAACCGCTTGCTTCCTTGACTAATTTGACTTATCTTCGCCTTGAAAAAAATCAAATCAGCAATTTAGCACCGCTTTCCAAATTAACTAACTTGACTTCTCTTTACCTTGGGCAAAATCAAATCAGCAATTTAGCACCGCTTTCCAAATTAACTAACTTAACTTCTCTTTACCTTGACTTTAATCAAATCAGTGACATCAAACCCCTTTCTGATTTAAAGAAATTGAAATACCTTATGCTTCCGGTAAATAAAATCAGCGACATAAAACCACTTTCTAATTTAACTAATCTGACTGACATTCATCTTGGGTATAATCCAATCAGCGATGTAAAACAGCTTTCAGAATTTACTAATTTGACTTACCTTGGTCTTACAAATAATAACATCAGTGACATAAAGCCGCTTTCAAAGTTAAAGAATTTAACTAAATTGCTCTTAGAAGACAACCAAATCAGCAATATTGAACCACTTTCTAAATTGACTGATTTAACTGAGCTTGACCTTAACTCGAATCAAATTAGTAACATAAAACCGCTTTCAAAGTTAACTAATTTAAGAAGACTTAAACTTGATAATAACAAAATTATTAACATAAAACCGCTTTTAAATTTGAATAATTTAAGAAGACTTAATCTTCGAGAAAATAAAATCAGCGATCTAAAACGGCTGTCTAATTTAGATAAGTTGGAATACCTTTATATTGACGGAAATCCAATGGGTAAAAAAGTCTGTCCTATTAAACCACAGTCTGTATGTCAATTTTGGCCATATAGAAAAAAAAGTGAAAAAGATACAGCAATTCAACTGAAATAATTAATATCCCAAATAAATAACATAAAACCGCTTTCTGGTTTAACCAACTTAATTGAGTTAAATCTTGCAGAAAATTCAATCGAGGATAAAACCTGTCCTTTTGAGAAAAAGTCTGTATGCAAATTTTAGTTACATTTAAAGTTTCACCGCAATATTAATATTGATATTGCGGTGAAAAGGATAAATTTCAACTTAAGCAACAAGCTGAATTGATTCCAACCAGTTTTCCCAAACTTCAACAGCTTTCTCTTGTAAAAGAGAACCATATTTAACGGTATCCGAACGTAATTGCTCAACGCTAATACCGGGAGTAGAATTAATTTCACAAGCATGACCAATAAACCAACGTTCTAATCCCTTTTGAGTTACTTCTGGATGAAATTGCAACCCCATCGCGGCTTTCCCCCAAGAAAATGCTTGATTTTCATACAAGGAATTTGAAGCCAAACGAGTCGCACCTTGAGGTAAATCAAAGGTATCACCATGCCAATGAAGCACGGGAGTATTTTCTACATCCAAATTAATCAAAGGAGAACTTTTACCTGCTGCACTCAATTTAATATTAGACCAACCAATTTCCTTTTCTCCTCCAGGATAAACTCTGGCTCCCAAAGCTCTCGCCATCAATTGAGCGCCCAAACAAATACCCAAAGTTGGTAAATCGGCTTTTAAACGCTGTTCTAATAAACGTATTTCGTCAACAATAAAAGGATAATCTTGTTCGTCATAAGCTCCGATAGGACCTCCTAAAAGAATTAACATATCTTCATCAGGAGCAATATCGGTTAAATTATCAATTCCAGCTTCCAGATATTTAATTGCGTAACCAAGTCTATCCAGTGCTATTTCCAGAGTACCTAAATCTTCAAAGGCTATATGTCTAATAACTGTTGCGCTTTTCATAACTAAAATTTATTGGTGGATAATGTTTCAAAATCTAAAAATACAAAATCGTAAATTAAGATATTAATTGATAATCGGCAAAAATTTGCAAAGCTCCAGAAACTTCAAACACACCAGCTTTTTCAAACATTCTTAAAGTTGGACTAGCTGCTTGTTTGACACCGGCAGCAACTTCCGAAGGTACAAAAACTTCTTGCAAAATACCTTTAGCATCAACATCACTAAAATCTAAAGCTCTAAGAACGTTATACTCCACATCATAATCTGGTCCCAAGAAAGCCCAAACCAGACGGGGTAAAATTTTAACCATTTCCAACTTTTCTAAAGATGATAGATTTTGCCATAATAAAGGGAATAAAGCTTGAAAATAAGCTCCGTGTAAAGCTTCATCCGCAGCATGATCGCCAATTACATTTCTGACAACATTAGCTACTTTTGGGTCGCTAGGAACTTGTTTTAATATTTTTGTTACCAATGTTTCGGAAATAGTCACAAAAAATAATTTGATTAAATCTGGTGATAATTCTGTTTGATTTTCAGCAATAATATTTTCAATAACTTTCTCAAATATAGGACGACCAAGAACAGAATCTCCTAAGCTAAATGTTTCTTTAACTTGATTTGAGAAAAGCTCTACAAATAAAGCATGACCTCCCTCATCACAATAGATTTTTAAAGCATCATTACGCTGTTGGATATTTAAATCAATTGGCGCACTTCCTAGAGATAAAGCACTACAAACAGGATTAACATGATTTAATTCTAAGAGTGTAGTAAATTGAAGATGCGCTAAAAGTCGATAAGCAAGAACAGTCATCCAAAGATTATGGTCTTGAGTAATCGCGAAATGAGAAGCTAAAGGAACTAAGTCTGGAGAGAAAGGTAAACCAACAATAGAATCTTGACGCATTGGTTTGCTTCTAATCCAACTTCTCTCATTCCAACGACTAAATAATTTAGATCCTTCCTCGGAAGAATTAACATTTAATTTTGCTTGTTGTCCGTTCATGATTCAATCCCCTTGCGGTTCGACTTCTTTGTTCTGTACTTATTATTCACCGGGAATCTAAATCTTAAATTAGCTTAGTCTGAAATATTTATTTAAAACTACTGAAACTTGAATGAGAAAATTTTATTCAATTCTCACCAAAAATTAATCTTATTTTTGAACTATCGATAAAATAAGTCGGCACAAATAAACCCAAATATGTTACAGAATGTAAATTCCCTGCATAGCATCCTATTCCCTTGTACTAATTACTATTTTCAGCGCCCACCTACTTAGTATCTTTGAGCTTTCCAATTACAAACCCATCCCGTCAATAATATAGTTGCTCGATTGCAGATATATTTTTTGATTCGGTTTTCACGTGGCTTTATTTGTTGAGTGCAAATTCTGAGTCTCATTTCTTACATAAGTGAGAAACCTGCACTCCTTCAGCCATCCCCACACAAAATCTTTAATCAAAGTAAGTTGATAAATTACAAAATTAGTTTCCTGTGTTATTAAGTATTTATTATATTTAAAAATAAGATATTAAAAATACTTTTCTATACGTATATACACTATGATAAAATCGATAGCAATCGTTTGTACGGTATTCGCATTAACAGCCTGTACGTTGAAAAGCCCAGATGCTGTTAGAAAAGCCAAAATTGCCAAAAAAATGACAGAATGGTGCGAGAAAAAAGCTACATTAGCTGAAGAAACGAGAATTACCGTTGAAGCTTTATTAGAAAGAGCGGGTAGTAAAGATTGCAAAACAGCGGGTGAAAGACTTAGCAATTTGACTCAACTTCCCCTTGGAAAAACCAACATCAGCGACTTAGCACCAATTTCCGATTTAACTAATTTAACCAAGCTCAATTTATCAGAAAACAACATTAGTAATCTAGCTGCAATTTCTAATTTAACTAATTTAACCGAACTTAATTTATCAGAAAACAATATTAGCAACTTAGCAGCAATTTCAGATTTAACTAATTTGACTAAACTTAATCTCGAACAAAATCAAATCGGGGATTTACAACCCCTGTCAAAAATGGCTAATTTAGTTCAACTCGGGCTTAGTGGAAATAAAATCGACGATATAACGCTAATTGCTTCTTTCGATAAATTAGAGTTTTTGAGTTTAGCTTCTAATCAAATCAGCGATATAAAACCACTTTCAAACTTGATTAACTTAAATTCGCTGTATCTTGGAGAAAATCAAATAGATGACATACAACCGCTAGCTTCTCTAACCAATTTGAAGCAACTTCGGCTCAATGATAATGAGATTACCGACATCAAACCGCTATTGAATTTAGCTAATTTGACAGAGCTTAACCTTCAAAACAATAAAATTACCGAAATAAAACCGTTATTGAAGTTAAATAATTTGACCATTTGACCTATCTTTACATTGCTGATAATAAAATCAGCGACATCAAAGCACTTGAGAATTTAACCAAGTTGACCAAGCTTAACATTAGTAATAATAAAATCAGCGACATCAAAGCACTTGAAAATTTAACCAATTTGACCGAGCTTAACCTTAGTAGTAATAAAATCAGCAATCTTAAACCGCTTGCTTATCTAACTAAGCTTGAGCTTGGGATTAATAAAATCAGCGATGTCAATCCTCTTTTTTCTTTAACTAATTTGTCCGATCTTAATCTTAAGGAAAATCAAATCGAGGATAAAACTTGTCCTTTACAGAAAGAATCGGTATGCAAATTTTAATTATTTATACTTAGCCTCTCCAATCTTTATATCAGTTAGATTGCGTCGCGCTAATCACATATTTACTCGATTGCAGATATTTTTTTGTTCAGTTTTCACGCGATTTTAGTTTCTTAGAGATGCCCTCACCTATGCTGCCTCTATCCCTCTACGTCTTGTCCCCTAGGTGAAGCGATCGCCCTAGCTATAACACTCCTTCAGCCATCCCCACACAAAATCTTTAATCAAAGTAAATTTATAGATTACGAAATTAACATCATATGTTATCAAGTATGTATTGGGAGTATCTATATCTTCAAATTATACTAATTAATACGTAAATATACTAATGATTAAAATAATCTTATTCCTTTGCACTATACTTTCTCTCAATCATGCAAAAGCTATCGCCACTCTACCGTTGCAGCAAAAAGATGTAAAAAGTTTTAGAGAATGGTGCGAACAAAAATCTACACTGCCAAAAGCAACCAAGCATACTGTTGAGGTGTTGTTGAAAGAAGTTGCTACTCAAGATTGTCAACAGGCAGATGGGAAGCTTAGGAGTTTGACTCAACTTTCTCTTACGACAAAACAAATAAGCAACTTGCAGCCTCTTGCTAGTTTAACTAATTTGACCAATCTAAACCTTGGAGGGAATAAAATTACCGACGTAAAACCCCTTGCGAATTTAACTAATTTAACTAATTTAAACCTTGGTGGAAATCAAATCAGCGACGTAAAACCCCTTGCGAATTTAACTAATTTAACTGAGCTTGGGTTTTACTCAAATCAAATAAGTGATGTCAAATCGCTATCATCGTTAAATAAATTAACTTTCCTTGCTCTTGGCTCCAATCGAATAGTAGATGTAAAACAATTTGCGAATTTCACTAATTTGACTTCTCTTAGACTGGAAGAAAATCAAATAAGGGACATAAAACCGCTATCATCCTTAAATAATCTCACCTGGCTCAACCTTAATGACAATCAAATAAGTAACTTGCAGCCCCTTGCTAATTTAACTAAATTAAATGACCTCAGACTCGATAAAAATCAGATTGGTAACTTGCAGCCGCTTTCTAATTTAACTAATTTGAGATGGCTTTATCTTGGTAAAAATCAGATCGGTAACTTGCAGCCACTTTCTAATTTAACTGATTTGCAGGGACTTTATCTCAATAAAAATCAAATCGGTAACTTTAAACCGCTTTCTAGTTTAACTAAATTGACTAGGCTTGACCTTAATTCAAACAAAATTCGTGATGTAAAATTCCTTACGAATTTAACTTATTTAAGATGGCTTGACCTTAGCTTTAACAAAATTAGTGAGCTAAAACCCCTTGGGAATTTAACTGATTTGACTACACTTAAACTAAACTCTAATAAAATCAGCAACGTCAAGCAGCTTGCGAACTTAACTTATTTAAGATGGCTTAACCTGAGAACTAACAAAATTACTGATGTAAAACCGCTCTCAAGGTTAAATAATTTGACTAGGCTTAGCCTGAATGAAAATCAAATTACTGATATCAAAGCGCTTTCAGGCTTAACTAATTTAAACCACCTTAATCTCAAAAAAAATCAAATCCGAGACATCAAACAGCTTTCAACCTTAACTAATTTGACTCAGCTAAACCTTGGGAAAAATCAAATAAATAACTTGCAGCCACTTTCTAATTTAACTGATTTACAAGCACTCGATCTTGGGAAAACCAAAATAAACAACTTGCAGCCTCTTGCTACTTTAACTAATCTCACTTGGCTTAACCTTGAAGGAAATAAAATCAACGACATAAAGCAGCTTACGAATTTAACTAAATTAAGATGGCTTAATCTTAGCTCTAACAAAATTCATGACGTGAAACCCCTTGCTAATTTAACTAAATTGATTGAACTAAACCTCAATAAAAATCCAATCAATAGCAAAACTTGTTCGGTACAGAGTACTAAATGCAATTCTACAAAACTCAAAAATAGAACATATCGTCACGGAATGTTTAAATCGCATTTCAAACAGTTACAAAATTTTAGCCATCACTAATACAAAACATTCCTTGATTTACAATAGTTTTGGCGAAGGCGAAGGCAATTATTTTTCTCCCATGCTCAATTTCCACAACTTCAAAAATTCCACAACTAAATACCGTCGATATTTTTTTGAATTCCTCGGTAGCGAACGCTATTCACGCCCCTATCGTCGCGGAGTTGGCAAAATAATTGAAAAATATCTACCCGAAAATGGCTTCTTTGTGGAGGTGGGAGCAAATGATGGATTCTGTGAAAGCAATACTTATTATTTAGAAAGATTTAGAAACTGGAAAGGAGTTTTAATCGAACCAATTCCCCATCTTTACCAAAAATGCGTCAAAGAAAGACCAAAATCGCAAGTTTTCAACTGTGCTTTAGTATCTCCAGATTTCTCAGATAACGAAATTGAAATGATGTACGGACATTTAATGTCCCTTGTTAAAGGTGCTTTCAATGACGAGAAATTAGAATCCGAACGTGTGGCGATCGCCGGAAGAAAGTTGGGTTTTACTCCTTACAAAATAAAGGTACCCGCCAGAACTTTAACTTCTATCTTAGATGAAGCCAATATAGGTAAAATCGATTTTTTCTCCCTCGATGTGGAAGGTTTTGAATTAAATGCTTTGCAAGGGTTGGATTTTAAAAAATATCGACCAGAATTTATGCTCGTTGAATGTCTCAACGAACAATCTTTTCAAAAAATTCATTCTTATATTGCCGATGACTACAATTTATTTCAACGAGCTTCTCAAGTTGATTATTTATTTAAAAGTAAAGAATGAGATCGAAGTTAACGGCGATTTTTATAATCAATTAAATAATAGGCACTAAAATTGCATCAGATGCCACTTCTATCCAAAGCTTAGCGCCACAACTTAGAGGTTTATCCGGACGATAAATTAATTTGCAAATTCCATTAATTTCTAAATTATGAACATAACGGATTATTCCTCGTGATTCAAGCCTTATCACAGGCTTATTGGTACCATGCTTACCATTGCTTCTAATCAGATGCTGATTCACGCAAATACGAGTTAATGCCTTGGAAACTCGCTTCTTCCAATTAGGTTTGGGACCTCTACCACCCTCTGTGACTCTAGGTTTACCGTTAAATAGAGGAATTTCCCAAAATCTATCAACCTTTTCGGCTCCTTTAATCCTCCCTTCTTTTAGAAGTTGTCGCACTCGTTGAACACAAATGTTAAGTAATTCTGCAGCTTTTTTAGTTCCAACTTTCATTCCGCACCCCCACAGTTATAGCGCTATAGTTATGTAACTTATCAAATTAAAGAATAATCAGCCAGCATCAATGTCATATCTGAAACGGTTTTTTTGTAAATAATTATTAAATAAATCCAATCTCTGTTTTACTGCGAATGCAGAGAACTTACTATCACAGGTTTTTTATCTAACAGAACTAAGGCTGCGCGTCACAAAACTCGGGTGGTGCGTGACACTACAACCCTTATTATTCCCTTCAGAATCAATCAGTGTACAAGCACCCTACAGCAGAAATGTGCGAGTTGCGTAAGTCCTATCTAAAATTTTCTAGTAGCATGTATAAGCGTAAATTTTCCGTAAGCAGATACTTCTAAATTGAAAAAAATATTGTAAGACTAAGTTGATAAAAAATTATGATTTCGACAAAAAATACAGTAAAACCCAGATTTGAAGGCTTTTATATAGAAATGGTGATGCCTGACTTACAAGATAGGTGTCAGGAAATTGTTTCTCAAGTACTTGGTGAAAATTGGCATATTAAAACGATTGGGGACAACTTGACCGAATTTGAAGTTTTGCTTAAAGACGATGCATTATCGGTGAAGCAAGCTTGGGATAAGACTTACGAGCTGCGATCGCTACCTGGTGTCGTTGATGTGGAGCCTTTGTTTGCAATTGGGGTAAGGGAATTTAAGCAATTACAAAGAAGAGAGCAGCAAGCAGGGGGAGAGGAATCGAAATCTGTTTGGGATATTATTTTTTCGTTATTAAGTCAATTATTAGATTTGTTTTCTGGTGGTTCGGGTGTAAAAACTGGACTTTCTACTAATGATGTAAATTGGGTTTTAAAGGAATTAAAAGTTTTACAAGCTTGGGAGAAGTATTTTCCCGATCCAAATAAGTTACCGGGAGACGGAATCATAATTGCTCATCCAGATACTGGATATACGACACATCCAGAAATTGCAGATAATTTGCTGCTGGAGCAAGGTTATGATTTTCTTGGTTCCGACGAAGATGAAACAGATCCCTTGGAAAAGTCGGATCGAGAATTAGTTAATAATCCTGGGCATGGAACCTTGGCAGCTAGCGTTATGGTAAGTCCGCCAAAAGCCCAGGCTAATTTCGATAATAATAAGTATGTTACAGGTGTCGCTCCCGGTGCAAAATTGGTACCGTTACGAATCACTTATTCGGTGGTACTTTGGAGTAATCATAATTTAGCCCAAGCTATTGAATATGCAGCAGATAAAGGTTTTCATATAATTTCTATTTCCTTAGGAGCAGCTTTTTATAATAAGCGATTGCGGACTGCAATATTGTACGCGCAAAAGCGGGGTGTAATAATTATTGCTGCATCCGGTACCTGGGTTCCTTTTGTGGTATTTCCTGCTGCTTACGATGAAGTAATTGCAGTTGGCGGCAGTACGGTTAACCGTAAAATTTGGATGGGTTCTCCCCGTGGCAGAAAAATTGATGTTTGTGCACCAGGGGAAGGGGTATGGTATGCCAGAACTGTCAAAGAAAACGGCGAACTAAAATATAAAATTCAGCAAGGTTCGGGAACTTCCTTATCAACACCATTAGTTACAGGTGTGGCAGCTTTATGGTTGTCTTACCACGGTAGAGATAATTTAATTCGTCGTTATGGTGCGGAGAAAATTCCATTTATATTTAATCAACTTTTACGAGACACTTGTGATGTTCCTCCCAATTGGAAGCCCTCCAGATATGGTGCGGGAATTGTAAATGCTCAAAGGTTATTAGATGCACCGTTGCCGGATAACCTAAATCAATCGGTGATTCCCCCAGCTTTTGCATTGCAGCAACATACTCCGGTAGAAAGTGGGGAAATTGAAACTTTTGCTCATATGTTTGAATCTGTTGACTTCGATATTAATTCTTTAAAATCGAATCTTGCACAGTTAATGCAAACTAGCGAGAGAGAATTACCACAGAAATTAAGAGAGGTGGGACAGGAATTAGCTTTTCGCTTTGCTACTGATGGAGAATTGTATGAAAAATTTGCCGCATCTTTGATTCAATTTAAGAATAAGCAGCAACAGCCGCAAAGTAGAGAATTTCAGGGTTTAGTACCTGCTGCCGATGATAAAAGTGAAATTCGAGAAATGTTGTTAAATTGCGATGTTTCGGAAACATTGAATCATAAATTAAGGAATTAGGAATAAGTAATGAGTAATGAGTAATGAGTAATGAGTAATGAGTAATGAGTAATGAGTAATGAGTAATGAGTAATGAGTAATGAGTAATGAGTAATGAGTAATAATATTGCCCGAAAATGGTATAAAGCCTGGTACTGAGCAGACCTGTATAAATTAAATTCAAATCAATCCTACCTGAATCCAAATAAATATTAACAATTGGGAATTAGCACAAATAACTAATGTAGAGACGTAAAATTTTACGTCTCTTTTTTTTGGGTTTGTAACAGTAATTGGTAATAATTAAGAAGTAATAAGTAATAGTTAATAGAAGAAAATTATAAGTATTTATTCTAACCCGTGGTTGCCAACTCCTGTCTAATAGCAAAAGTTATATAAATAGAACTAAAAATAAGTTTTCAAAAAATTGTTTAACCTATTACAACAATAAAATTAAATGTAATATTCCCAACCATGAATAAATCAGTAGAAAGCTAGAATTAAGAGATAATCTGCAAAAACTGAATAAAAAGTGAATATCACTCCAAGCCTCCTCCGCACATAAATTATTTCTAAGAAGGAGAAAAACTCGTGGTTGCAGTAGTAAGTACCAAAGAACAACTGAAAGAAGCGCTCATCAATCAAGCAGAAGAAATCATCGTTGTTGATGCTCAATTAGCTACAGATATCGGAAAATTCATCGAAAGACTGAGCTTTGCAACAGAAGACGAATACAATTCAATAGTTACAATTGCTGGTGTTAGTTTAATTATTGGATTTACACTATTAGCTAACTTAATGGCATTTGGATTTTTAGTAGGATTCAAAATATTAATTGTTCCAGAAGTTATCATGTTTATTATTTTCTTGATTGCATTAGCAATGAAGTTGAATAATCTACTGAAAAACAATTATGAAATTGTCAAAGAAGATGAAGAAGGGTTATTGTTGCGATATAAGTTGAGTTGAGATAATTGTCACTATAATTACATAAATCTCAACTTACAGAAAATTTGACCGTTTTAACTTATTTAAAGTATCCTTAATGTAGAAACTTGTGAAATTTTCACAAATTACTGCATTATTTTTATTTTATAAGCTGTATTTTATAAGCCATGCTCGTAGAATTTAGTGTCGGCAACTATAGGTCCTTAAAAGAGCCAATGGTATTCAAAAAGTAACAAGAGATAATGCGCTATTTTTATCTGTTTCTGTTCAATTTAATGTTGATATTTCATAAAAAAATTTAGATTTTGTAAGTCATAAATTCAATATTTTTTCACCATCAAAAGAAGAGATATATTTTATTTATTCCACTTTAATAAATTTACAAATCCCTTAAAGCTTCCCTAGCTTTATCCACAGCTTCCAAAAAATCGTTAAGTGAAAATTTAAACTCCGATAAAAAATCTGGATGCACTGCGAATATATATCTATCTACATCTGCTCAACACCTTTATCCTTATTAATTTATGCAAATTGTTGTCACTTATACTTGATTTTTACAGTCATTCCTTTTTCACTTAAGTCACTAAAATACAAAATTTCCAAACCAGAATTTAGTTTAATAGCCATCTTTACCTCTTCTGTGAGTGTCTAAAAAGTTTTTTCTCAAGAAAATTTACCGACTTCAGAAGTATCTGATATTGTTTACTAAGCAATCCATCAGTGTATATAAATTATTAATGCATAAATTCAAACAATTACTTTTATCCTTACCCATCTTCCTTGCTATATCTTCCTGCGTTGCCGAACCAACAGCAGAAAATAGCAACAGTCGTTTAAATGCCGTTAAAAATCGCAAACAGCTAATTTGTGGAGTCAGCGGACAACTACCAGGCTTCAGTTTTGTAGATAGTAGCGGTGAATATAGCGGACTTGATGTAGATATTTGTCGCGCGATCGCAGCAGCATTATTCGACGATCCCTTGGCAGTGGAATTCCGTCAACTCAATGCTAAAGAACGATTTACAGCACTACAAACCGGGGAAATCGATATCCTTAGTCGTAACACCACCTGGACGATGAGCCGAGATACTTCCGTCGGTTTAAACTTCGCACCCGTAGTATTTTACGATGGTCAAGGAATGATGGTACGCAAAGATAGTAATATAAAATCTTTAGCAGATTTAAAAGGAAAAGCAATCTGTACCCAAACGGGAACGACCAACGAACAGAATTTAGCAGATCAAATGCGAAAACGGGGAATTACCTATAAACCCGTAGTCTTTGAAGATGTAAACACGACTTATGCAACCTATCAACAAGGGCGTTGCGACGCAGTAACATCCGACAAATCCCAATTAATCTCCCGACGTAGTACTTTACCGAAGCCAGAAGAACACATAATTTTAGAAGAAGCATTATCACAAGAGCCACTGACACCAGCAGTAGCAGACGGAGACCCAAAATGGGGTGATACGGTGAGATGGGTCGTAAACGCAGTAATTAAAGCAGAAGAATTAGATGTTAATTCTCAGAATGTAGAACAGTTAAAAACAACTACTAAAGATCCAGAAACCCGACGTTTGCTAGGAATTGAAGGAGACTTAGGGAAAGGAATAGATTTACCAAAAGATTTTGGTGCAAGAATTATTAAACATGTGGGAAACTACGGCGAAATTTACCAACGGAATTTAGGTGAGAAAAGCAAACTCAATTTACCCAGGGATAATCGCAATCAACCTTGGACAAAAGGTGGATTGTTGTATTCTCCACCATTCCGGTAGTCAGTGAACAGTTAACAGTGAACAGTGAACAGTGAACAGTGAACAGTTATCAACTAACCACTAACCACTAACAACTAACCACTAACAACTAACAACTAACCACTAACAACTAACCACTAACCACTAACAACTAATAACTAACAACTAACCACTAACCACTGATATGTCTTTTTTACGAGATACTCGTTTTTGGAAAATAGCAACCCAAGTTATTGCTGTAATATTAGCGATAATTATTGTCAGTATTTTATTTGTTAACGTTAGTCGTAATTTACAGCGTTTAGGAATCGAATTCGGATTTGACTTTCTACGACAGGAAGCATCTTTTGATATCGGTGAAACTCCTATTCCCTATCAACCAACTGACACTTACAGTCGTGCTTTATGGGTTGGTTTAATCAATACTTTACGAGTTGCTGTAGCTGGGATTATTCTGACTACTATTGTGGGTATAGCTGCCGGAATCGCCAGGCTTTCGGATAACTGGTTGGTGCGAAACATAGCTTTAATTTATGTAGAAATATTTCGTAATACGCCACTACTTTTACAATTACTATTTTGGTATTCTGCGGTTTTTCTCAGTTTCCCCAATGTAAATAGTAGAATCTCCTTGGCAGGATTAATTTATCTAGGACAAGATGGTTTAGAAATTATCGGATTTAAATTTTCTTCAGAATTTGCTGCTTTATTAATTGGTTTAGTCTTTTATACAGGTTCATTCATCGCCGAAATAGTTCGTGCTGGAATTCAATCGGTATCAAAAGGACAATGGGAGGCAGCGCGTTCTTTAGGCTTAAAACCCGGTTTAATCATGCGGTTGGTAATATTCCCTCAAGCCTTACGGGTAATTATTCCACCTTTAACCAGTCAGTATTTAAACTTAACTAAAAACTCAAGTTTAGCAATTGCTATTGGTTATCCCGACATTTATTTTGTTGCTTCAACAACTTTTAACCAAACCGGGAAAGCAGTAGAAGTAATGTTATTAATTATGCTTACCTATTTAACCTTTAGTTTAACTATTTCCTTAATAATGAACTTATTTAATCGAACCGTACAAATTAAAGAAAGATAGGGGATTGGGCATAGGGCATAGGGGATTGGGCATAGGAAGATGAGTAAACAAGGAGAAATAAAAACTCTGCGTACCTCCGCGTTAACCTTTGCGCTCCTCTGCGTTGAAAATATATATGCCAAAACCATACCAACCAATTTGATATTACTCTTAACTGTTAACTGATTATGACTTGGCTGCGTAAAAATTTATTTAGCACTTGGTACAACAGTTTATTTACGATAATTAGCCTAGTAATTATCTTCTTGTGCGGATGGAATTTACTTAATTGGATATTTACTCAAGCACAATGGCAGGTTTTGGAAGCCAACTTACGTTTATTTATGGTTGGTAGGTATCCGCAATCTTTATATTGGCGAGTTTGGGTGTCAGCGTTAATTGCTTCTACACTGACTTTATTAACTGTTGGTGTATTTATAGCAAAACAAAATTTTTCCAAAATAACGCCGATAGTTACAGCTTTTTTATCTGGTTTTTTATTAATAGTCTTACCAATCGATTTCAATTCTCGTTTATTCTTACTAGGAATTGTAATTTCAGCATTTATTAGTTTCTGGTTGGGTAAAAATTTTGCTAAATTTATATCACCATACTTAGCAATTGCATGGTTACTATCTTTCCCAATCATTCTATATTTAATTGGTGGTGGATTGGGATTGCGTTCGGTATCTAGTTCCGATTGGAATGGTTTGCTTTTAACTTTATTAATGGCAGCAATCAGTATTGTACTATCATTCCCCATGGGAATTTTACTAGCTTTAGGAAGAAGCAGCAATCTACCAGTAGTGAAATGGTTTTCCATCCTTTATATTGAAATTATCCGGGGATTACCATTAATAGGAATTTTGTTTTTAGCTCAAGTAATGCTGCCGTTATTTTTACCAATCCGTTTGGATAGAGTATTGCGTGGTGTGGCTGGATTAATTTTATTTAGTGCTGCTTATATGGCAGAAAATGTCAGAGGAGGATTGCAATCTGTACCAAAAGGACAAGTTGAAGCAGCCAAAGTTTTAGGATTAAATCCAGCGCTAATTTTATTATTAATCGTATTGCCGCAAGCCTTACGTGCAGTGATTCCTGCAATTGTCGGTCAATTTATCGGACTTTTCAAAGATACTTCTTTATTATCCTTAGTCGGATTACTAGAATTAACAGGAATTGCCCGAACGATATTAGCTCAACCGCAGTTTTTAGGTCGTTATGCAGAAGTTTATCTATTCATCGGCTTAATTTACTGGATATTTTGTTATTCAATGTCCTTACTATCTCGGAAATTAGAAGTTAGTGGTTAGTGGTTAGTTGTTAGTTGTTAGTTGTTAGTTGTTAGTTATTAGTTGTTGGTTGTTAAGAGCAGATGTCTTTCTACGCCAACGGATTTGATATCACACTGGATTTTGACTAGAACAAAATTACTTTCATACCTAGAAACTATGAGTACTCAAACAGAACAACTCAATTTCAACGAAGCAGACAGATTTGGAGCAGATTTAGAAAAAGCTACGACCATTCGTCAGGAAACTGCTGAAATCTTAAAAAAAACATCAGAAATACTCACCAACTCAGAAGCAGAAGGAGAAAAAGCTTCTGGAAAATTGGGTTTAGAGCAGGAAATTGCAGACCTGAATACTGTTAGCGAAAATTTGCGCGAAGGAGTATTTCGATTACTCGTACTCGGAGATATGAAGCGTGGTAAAAGTACTCTTTTAAATGCTGTTATTGGTGAAAAAATCTTGCCCACGGGTGTTAATCCTTGTACAGCCGTTCTTACCATTGTTCGCTATGGTGACGAGAAGCAAGTCACGATTCATTTCAACGATGAAAAACAGCCCGAATCAATGGATTTCGATGCTTTTAAAAAACGCTATACTATTCCTCCCGATGAAGCTAAAATTCTGGAAGAACAAGGTAAAGAAGCGTTTCCAGATGTAGAATATGCTGTCATCGAATATCCTTTAGAACTTTTGGAGAAGGGAGTAGAGTTAATAGATAGCCCTGGGTTAAATGATACTGAATCCAGAAATAAATTAGCTCTGGGATATATCAATAATTGTCATGCAATTCTGTTTGTACTCTCAGCTATACAGCCGTTTACTCAAGGAGAGCGTCGTTACTTAGAAAATTATATAAAAGACAGAGGCTTGACTACTTTTTTCCTGATTAATAGTTGGGATTTAATTGCTCAAAGAGTAGAAGATGAAGAGCAATTAGCAGAAGAAGAAAATAATGTTCGTCAGGGATTTGAAACTAATCTTTTACCTTACACTAAAATAAACGGTAGAAATCTCTACGAGCAACGAGTATTTGAACTGAACTCTTTAGCAGCTTTTAGGGCACGCAAGCAAAAAGCTTCTGGCTCTTTAGAGGGAACTGGTTTTGATAAATTTTTTGATACTTTGCGCCCTTTTCTGACAAAAAATCGAATTATTTCAGAATTATTAAATGTCAAAGGGTTAGTTCGTCAAATCTATCAAAAGGTTCATCAAGCGGTGGCAATACGTATACCTTTACTAGATGCTGGAGCAGAAGAGCTTAAACAAAAAATTCTGCAAATTAAACCCGAATTTGACCAGTTGATTGA
Source organism: Cyanobacteria bacterium J06633_8 (assembly GCA_039820645.1). Classification (GTDB taxonomy): domain Bacteria; phylum Cyanobacteriota; class Cyanobacteriia; order Cyanobacteriales; family Nostocaceae; genus Rivularia. The sequence goes on from JBCBPQ010000034.1 coordinate 38,800, forward strand.
GATTCGAGATAGTTTTAAAAATGAAATCCGCAATAAATCCGAAGATTATGCCAATCAATTAGCAGAGGATTTTTCCGACTATCTGTCTAACTTAGATAAAACTTTTGAAAATGATTTTAAGCCATACCAACCCGATCTGAAAATTTTTGATTTACTTAGAGGTGGCAAACGAAAAGAATTTGAAGAAAAATTAGAACAGGCATTCAACCAGTATTCTAATGACAAGATGGCAGAATGGACAAAAAGAGCAGAAGTAAAACTTAAAGAAGCCTTTTTGCAACTTGCTGGAAGTGCTAAAAATTATGGAGATGCCTACAGCCAAGTAACGGATCAAATTTCGGCAAAACTAACCGAAAACAAGATAGAAACAGGAACAATTACTTCTGAGATTAAATCTCCAGGTTGGACAAGATGGGCAGGTGCTGCTGCTGGAATATTTTTAGGAAATCCTGCGGGGGCTGCTTTAGTCGGTTTTGGAGCTTTAAACTGGAAAAGTATAGTTGGTCAATTCGCTGTGGCTGTAGTAACGAATATAGCTTTACTGTATGGTGCTAGTGCTTTTTTAGGTCCAATAGGCATAGGTTTAGTTGGTGCGGTTACAGGTGGTGTTCAATTACAAATGGCAAGAAGTAAGCTAGTTAATTTAGCAAAGGAAGAAATGAAAAAGAATTTGCCAAATATTGCTAATAAAGAAAAGATAACTGTTTACAATTCCATTATGGGTATTTTCAAGAAGTTTGAAGATGGAGTAACTCAAAGAATTGATAGTGACATTCTATCTCGTCAAGCAGAGTTAAAGGATCTTCTAGCTCAAAAAGAATCTCAAGAAATCGATCAAAAGGCTGAAATAGCTCGCTTAAATAGGCTTGATGGCCAAATTATAACTCAAAGGAATAAGGTAGAAGAAATCTACGATAAAGTTATTCAAGAGATTGCCTAAACACATCAGAATGCAGCATTCTCAACCAGCACAAAGAAACCGGGTTTCTCCGAACTTGAAATATAATTACTTCGTTGAGTGATTTGCTTCAAACCCGGTTTATCGTCGAGGTGCCAATACTGCTCGGATAAGGAAGGGATTCGTGAAGACAAGCTGAGGAGACAGGGAGCCGAGGGGAAGAGGAGAACAGTTGTTAGTGAGACACCGAGGGAACTTCAGCACCGTTTACTCCCCTCAGCCCCTCAGCACCTCAGCACCTCAGCAACACCCTTTCAGTCTTAACCGAGCAGTATTGGTCGAGGTGCTTGCAGATGAATAAAAATATAGGTTGGTCTTGGTTAATAATTAATAGATGTATAGCAAGACCAACTTTAACCCAAGTATTTAAACTATTCCCAACACAAATCAAATTATATAAAACTTGTCAATTATCAATTTGAAATGTTAAATGAAAAGACTGAATGTAATAGGATAATAAATAATCTCAAACAAATAACAGATTTACTTGATTCAGAACAAGATAAAAATCTCTTAATCGATATTAGTTCTCTTGATAATTATGTATCCAATCCTAATTTTATCGTAAGCGTATTCGGTTCTTTTAATCGAGGAAAATCTACTTTACTAAATGCTTTACTAGGTAATAAACTGCTACCTGCTGCTTTGATTCCGACAACGGGTGCTGCTATTAATATTAAGTATGGAATAGAATTAGAAACTCGAATTATTCTTTCAAATGGAACAAAAATCATTGAAAAAGGAACAGAAGCGCTTCAAAATACCAGACTAAATAGCCAACGACAAATGCCCTCCGATATCATTTCTGTAGAAATGTTTATTCCCCACCCGTTATTAAAAAATGGCATAGAATTAATAGATTTACCAGGAACTAACGACGGTGAAGCACAGAATGAGTTAGTTCGTAATCAATTACTCAGCACAGATTTAATTATTAACGTTTTAGATGCTAGTCAGCTATTTACTTTAACAGAAGCAGAAAATCTTCAAAACTGGTTAATAGAGCGTGAAATCACAACCGTTATTTTTGTAGTTAATTTTTTAAATTTACTAGAAGTTAAAGACCAAATAATGGTGATTCAGCGAGCGCGTTTTTTAGCTGAAGAATTTCGCGGCAATTTTCCTGATGGGATTAATAATCTATATCGAGTTGATGCTTTACCTGCTTTAAAAGCTAAACTAAAAGGAGATATGAAAACCGCTTTTAGTACAGGAATTTTAAATTTTGAGTCTGCTTTACAAAATATAGCTAATCTTTTATCAAATGAACTTTATAAATATCGTCTACCTAGAGTTATAACAATCTCTAATCAAGTTAAACAGTCTTTGTCAGCTAAAATTTAAATTATTGAAGCAGAGTTAGAAGTTTTAATTACTGAACATAGCGCATAAGTTCAAACAACTTCCCCTCTCCATTTTCCCATGCCCAATACCCAATTTAATAATATCATGTCAAATCAACCAATAATCATCGCCGAAGATGTTCATAAATGGTACGGAAAATTCCACGTTCTCCAAGGAGTTAGTTTAACTGTAAATCGTGGAGAAGTTGTTGTATTAATGGGACCATCTGGTTCTGGGAAATCAACTTTTATCCGTACTTTTAATGCTTTGGAAGAATACCAACAAGGAAAAATTGAAATTGATGGTACTATCCTCAGTCACGATTTAAAAAATATTGAAACTATTCGTCGTGAAGTGGGAATGGTATTTCAACAATTTAATTTATTTCCTCATCTTAGCGTCATTAAAAATATTACTTTAGCTCCAACTTGGGTACGAAAATTATCTAAACCCCAAGCCGAAGAATTAGCAATGCAATTATTAGAAAGAGTGGGAATTCTCGAACAAGCTCAAAAATATCCCGGACAACTTTCTGGTGGACAACAACAACGAGTTGCAATCGCCAGAGCTTTAGCAATGAAACCGAAAATCATGTTGTTTGACGAACCCACTTCAGCTTTAGATCCAGAAATGGTGCGAGAAGTACTAGATGTAATGCGAAATCTTGCTCGTGAGGGAATGACAATGGTAGTCGTAACTCATGAAGTGGGATTCGCTCGTGAAGTTGCCGATAGAGTAGTTTTAATGGATAGCGGAAATCTCATTGAAGCTGCAACACCCGAAAGCTTTTTTAATCATCCCCAAGAAGAAAGAACTCGTAAATTTTTATCGCAAATTCTTTAGAAATATTCCGCCATTGTAGAAAGTGATAGTTGCATTCCAACCGAAAAGCAACTATCGTTACATTTACCTTTAACTGTAAGCAACCCAATAACTAACTAATTAAGTGAGTAAGTAATTGAGGAGTGACTGTTTTGGTGTTAATCTAAAATTACATATTTACACTAGTAGTGTCATTGCTTTCTAACAATCTTTACCAAAACAAAATACTTAAAAATACAGTTATCAAAAGCGATAATTTGCCTCAAAACCCTATATTTACTGTCTTCCGGATTTAATCATCAGCAAAAAACTAAATGAATTATTGTTAAAGACAAACAATTTTACACCGGCATTTAACCGTAGTATTACGGAACAAAGTCACAGTTGTTAGCCTCTACATTAGTAACTCAAGCGGTTTATAACTCACAGAATATGCATTTACCTAAATTATCAAGCAATAGGAGGTTGACTAACACCAGCGGATTTCGCCTCAAATTATTCGCGATCGCGGTAATTATTTGTACAATTCTTGGTTTTATTCAACCACTCTTAGCCAGTCAACCAAGTAATTATTCTATCCATTCCCAACAAAGTTTCAATCAACCACAATATTACCCTTTAACTCAAACCGTAAACCCAAAACTCTATCAACCAGTTGGTAATTGGGTAGGGAGATTAATTCTACCAAAAACTCAAGAAATCAAAGAAACTAACTTAAATTCCGACTGGGTATGGTTTGAAGTTCAACATGCACCTGCCTCAACAAAAAATCTCCGAGGCAAAATAATCCCCTTGCAATGGAAAAATCAATCAGAATTAAAATCCTACGTCAATGCAGTTACAAAAGACGTTAACTTTACACCTGCAACTTTTAAAAGCCAAAAACAAGGAATCGTTCATCCCCAACGCTTAAATAATCGTTTTCAGGTAAAACCGCTACAATCCCTGGCAGCAGCAAGAACAAAGGATGATGTAATTGTTACTTTGGATAATCCAGAAGTTGTAGAAACCGATAACCTTTCATATCTACAAATTAGCCAAGAGCCTATATTAGCAACCGGACGTTTCTACGCTTTAGTAGATATTATTCAACTAAATAATAATCAAGAGAATAGTCAAGATATTAATCAAGAATTCTTCAAAGTTCGTCATTTTAATTCAGAATCAAACAAATTTGACGGTGACGAAGAAACAATTTATATACCCCAACAAGTTTTAGATACGCGGGGTATTGCTCCATCAACAACAAACAAATTAGAAGAATCAACAGCAACTAAAGGATGGTATATTTACGGCGCTAAAAACAAACAAGGTATATTTACAGCCCAAGCATTAGCACCACATTCCTTATTTCAATTGCAACCCGATGCAATAATTACAGAAACTACAACCGCACAAAATTATCTGGAAAAATATTGGCAAATCAACCCTTCAGATAAAGGTACTTTACGAAAAACTTTAATTGACTCCACCTCAACCAAATCTGAATATCCAGTTTCCCAATGGCGAGAAGGAGATAAAGCCATAATACTCAACGTTTTCGGGGGAATCGGAGGTAAAAAAGCCGAACCCTTGGGCGTACCAAAAACCATTACCGGACACTTTGCATTTGGTGTTGCCGAAATAATCCGCAGCCCCTTCACCAACAAATTAGAATTTGACATCAAATATCATCAAG
>JBCBPQ010000035.1:0-43353 GCA_039820645.1 Cyanobacteria bacterium J06633_8
ATATTGATTGCTGAGGTGCTGAGGTGCTGAGGTGCTGAGGTGCTGAGGTGCTGAGGTGCTGAGGTGCTGAGGTGCTGAGGTGCTGAGGTGCTGAGGTGCTGAGGTGCTGAGGTGCTGAGGTGCTGAGGTGCTGAGGTGCTGTGCCAACTTACTTGTTTAAATGAATGTTTTATTAATTACAACTACAGTTGATATAATAGGGATATTTTCTCTATATAAATACTGGTATTTCGCTTTTGAAGTCATATTTAATACTAATTTTTATTTAAAATAATCAAAATGGCGCTTTTTGATTTCAGGTGACGCTTTCGTGATATTATTTTTAGAGATAGTTTTTATAATGGGGATATTTTTTGCTTTAAAAATTTGACAAATATTCCCATTATAAAAATATCAATCTCATAACTTCATTATCTCATATTGCGGTCATTTTTAATCTCTGCGCTGTTGTGAAATCTGGGATAAAAAAATCGGCGTTGTTGAATCCGGGGGATAAACTAATTTGTTGAATTCCCCCGCAATTTGAACATTTTTCTTGTTTTTTTGTTCCCAGGTTCTAGCTGGGAATACAGTTTACGAGGCTCTGCCTCACCTGGGTTGGACTAGAGGCAGAGCCTCTTAAAACCTGTTCCCAGTCTCCGGCTGGGAACGAGTTAAAATCTGTTCCCTTCTTTAGCCCGTCATAATAGTTCCTTAATATCACGAATTTCCTCATCGAGACGCAGTGGTGCCGTACCTTTAGGATTAGGTGACAGTAGCAAGATTGTTTTTTGGACGGTATTTTCACTGCTCATTGCAGAATATTTTTAGATTAAATACTATATATATAAAAGATGACCCAAGTTGCCACTTATGCAGCAGGAAGGTTTAGCATAAATTTTGTGAATAAAGTCTAACATGGATGATGAAGAAGTCAAAGTTTAACTACTTAATTCTATTAATTTTCAAAGCTGACAAATTGCTTTGAGTACTTGTAATAATTCAACTGCGCGTTTGCGCTCCATTAAATTGAATATTAATAATAAGTTTTTATTGAATAAGCCATCAATTTATAAATTTGGAAACAGTAATATTGATTATGATATACAGTTTATCCTCCTCAACTAACACCAAACCCCGACAACTTTCCCTTGCAATTCTTCTCCCAACCAGAAAGTATTGCTAGATAAACTATGTAAATTCTTGCTCTCGACTTTCCAAACTTCCTGGGGATTAAATAAAGTTAATTCGGCTTTTTCACCTGCGGCAATTTGACTGGGGCTTTGGTTTAAAGATTCTGCGGGATTGCTAGAAAGCGCTTTCCACAATTCTAAGGCTGTAAATTCACCGGTTTCTACTAAATTTTGCCATAACAAAGGTAATGCTAATTCAAAACCGATGGCTCCTGGAGGTGCTTGAGCAAAGGCTACGGTTTTTTCTTCGTAGGTAAATGGTGAATGCTCCACTGCTACAGCGTCTAAAATTCCTTCTTTAACTCCCCGACGCAATGCCATCATATCTTCTGGATTACCTAAAGGTGGTTGTAAACGTAAGCCGGTGTGATAACTTTTGATTGATGAGGTATCTAATAAAAGATGCATCCAAGTAGTGCTGGCTGTGATGGGTAAACCTTTGGCTTTAGCATTTTCGATTAATTCTACGCTCCTAGCTGTAGAAACTCGCATTATATGAGTTGGTGTAAAAGTATTAGCCACTAACTCAAGTAAAGCAGCAATTGCAGAAGTCTCGGAAGCGGCAGGGTTTCCCGGCAAACCCCATTGAATTGAATTCCCACCTTCTCGCATGATGCCATCCGCAGAAATATTGCCATCGCAACACCAAAAAGCAGCAGTTTTACGTAAAGGTTGCAAATATTCCAGCACTCGACGTACTAAACTTAAATTATTCAAAGCATCACCATCGGCAAAGCCAATAATTCCGGCATTTTTTAAATCTGCCAATTCCGTCATTCTTTCACCTTTAACATCTTTGGTAATTGCACCCCAGATATTAAGTAGAGGCAGACAGGAGTTATTTGAATTTGCTTGTTGATAAAGCTGTTTTAACTGTGCCACAACTGCCGGATTATCAATAGTCGGAGATGTATCGGGTAAAATAGCTATACGAGTAAAACCACCGGCAGCAGCTGCTTGCAAAAGAGATATCAAAGTTTCTCTTTCTTCAAAACCTGGTTCCCCAGAATGACTGTATAAATCAACTAATCCAGTTCCCAAAACTAAAGATTTACAATCGCGAATCGAAGTATTATTTGGTATTTCAGAAATTTCATCCCCAACTGATTTAATATAACCATCTTCAATCAAGACATCAGCAACTAAATCGGTATTAGTTACAGGATTAATAACCCTTACTTTTTTCAGCAATTCGGTTGTCATCTTATCAGTTGTTAGTTGTTAGTTGTTAGTTGTTAGCTGTTAGCTGTTAGTTGTTAGTTGTTAGTTGTTAGTTGTTAGTTGTTAGTTGTTAGTTGTTAGCTGTTAGTTGTTAGTTGTTAGCTGTTAGTTGTTAGTTGTTATATGATGTCCGTTCAAATAACCGTCATTGTTCGCTGTGCGAAGCAATGACATATTACGGGTGATTTGCCGGACATAATATTAGGATATTGGGTTTTACGAGCTTCAAGCCAACCTACAAATACTGTCGAGTAAATACCCATTCAATATTAAGTAAAAAAATCATATCACCCCATTCCCAATTACCAATGCCCCATGCCCCATGCCCAATTCCCAATTCCCAATTCCCAAATTACAAAGCTCCGGTGACTGCTTCATCTAAAACGCTTTCTGTCAAATAAGAAGTCAGATTAATTCCTTGAAGTATGGGGAAACTATCTAAGCCTTTGGGATAATCAATTACATTTAAACAACAGTTACTTTGGCGGAAATTCCAAAAATGTTTTGCAGATAAACCCAAAATATGACAAAGTAAAATTTGATTGGTTCCTCCATGAGCCACTATCAATATAGTGTTTAACTTCTCTGTTAATGCTGCTTGAATAATTGATTCGTAAGCTTCAACTGTCCGCTGCCAAACTTGCTCAAAATTTTCTCCCATAGGCATCTGAAATTCTTCTGGGTTTTCGTACCAGCGTTGTAATTCTCCGGGAAATTCTTGGTTGACTTCTGTTGCCGATTTTCCTTCCCAAGCTCCATGAATTATTTCTTTAAATTCATCTTTTAAATCTAAATTAACGTTTTGATGCTGCTGTAAAATAATTTCTGCGGTTTCCTTGGCACGCAACAAAGAACTACTAAAGACTTTATCAATAGAAATATCTTTGAGAAAATTGGCTACCTTCTCAGACTGCAATTTACCATTTTGATTTAGTGAAATATCAACTTGTCCTTGATATTTACTTTCTTGATTCCAGTCAGTCTCGCCATGACGAACTAATAATAATCTTATGCCTCGATGATTTGGACGCAACGAAGGCAAAGTCTCACCCATATGCTGGATTTGATTGAATGATTCAATAGTAACTTTATCTTTTTCTAAGTTACCAGTACCGGCAAAATTAAGTACGTTGATGCAACAATTCGATTGTTGAATGTGCTGCATGTAAGCAGGAGAAATATGATTTGCTGTTTGAATTAAACATCTATTAATACAACTATGAGCAACAACAAGAACAGTTTGATTTTGATGTTTGGGTAAAATTTCTTGCCAAAATTCTTTTGCTTGTTCGTACAATGCCAGAATCGGAAAAAATTCGACGGTTTTTTCACCATCTTTTACAAGCATCCGCAATTTATCGGGGCTTTCTTTCCAAATTTTATATTCTTCAGGAAACTGCTCTTGCACCTCTGTAGCCAGCATTCCTTCCCACAAAGGTAAATTAATTTCCTTGATTTTATGATTCTCTTGCAGAGCGGGGGTATTACCTAAATTAGCCTTGATTTCGCGATGAATAATTTCTGCGGTTTGTTTCGCTCTTTTGAGGGGACTGCAATATACTGCATCAAATGAAATATTCTTGAGAGCCTTTCCTACTTTTACCGCATCACTACAACCTTTTTCCGTTAATACCGATTCGTCTAAATGTCCCTGAATGCGCCTAACTATATTGTAGGTGCTTTGACCGTGGCGTACTATAATTACTCGTGTCAAAATTCCCCTCCTTTCTCTCAAGAGATAATTTTACTGGAAAGTGGATCGGAATTGGTAATTGGCCATGGATAATTAAAAATATAAAAACCCGTTAAAACGGGTTTTAAAATTAAAATGCATTTTTAGATGATACTTAAGACAATTTATCAGCGCAATTTATTTATTTCGCATTTTTTCTGTTATCGGTATTCGTCAAGTCAAACTGTAACTGCAACCCATCATTACCATTAATGGTTTCTTCCCCAGGCTCTAAATAAATGGGTGTATTGTTTATTTGCACTTGTTCTCTAGTTCTCCGATAATTAAGACTACTATTTTCTACAGCACCAGAATTTCCCCTAGAAGGTTGATTTATAAAGAAAATGGGAAAATCTTGGTTGGCTGTTCTTTCATTGATTCCCGTTAGTGAATCACCAGATAAAGTATAGCCTTTGCCATCTACATTTCTAGAAGACTGCGCGCTGACAGGATTGGCTATATTTGCCACAACTGCTATTAATCCCAAAGCAGCTAAATACTTAATTCTTAACATTCTTATCTACACTCCGTTATATCTCTGCAATAATTAACTAATACAAATATGAATCCGCAATTATTATATTATGCGACACTATATCAAAAAGCCTTAGTTGATACACGTATCTTTCACCTCGACGAGAAACCGGGTTTCTTGCACATCACTCAACGAGCAGGATTATGTTTAAAGTTTGGAGAAACCCGGTTTCTTTGTACTTGTTGAGAATGGTGCATTCTGCTGTGTACACTTATCTTTCATTGTAATTATTTACTTTTAGATTTAAAAGACAAATTTGTTAGGGAATGTTAATTTAATTTGATATTTATTAAAGTATTGCTTAAATTAAATAAATAAAAGTCAACAAAAGTTAACTTACATCTTTCACCACTGCGAGAAACCCGGTTTCTTTACGATTTCACAACGAGATATTCATGCTTTCACCCATAGAAACCGGGTTTCTTTAATCGAAATTGAGCAAGGTGCATAACAACCGCTATACTGCTCAAACAATGTAAAAACAACGCCTGATATTTTGATTCAGAAACGCCCTAGCGTTCGTAAGAAGTAAGAAGTAAGAAGTAAGAAGTAAGAAGTAAGAAGTAAGAAGTAAGAAGTTTTATTTTCTCGGCTTTTCAGGCATTTTTAATGGTTGCCTTCTTTACGCCGACTTATACTACATTTTTGACTCAAAGTTATCAATTGCAAATTGAATTGTAAAAGTGGTTTGACTATTTTGACTATCTAGCTCGATAGTTGCATTTAAAAGTTTTACTAGTTTTTTAACTAAAGCTAATCCAATACCGCTTCCCCCGTGCTTCCAAGGATCGTGAGATGGAATGCGATAAAATTTTTCAAAAATAGATTCTTGTTCTTCTAAGGGGATTTCTATTCCCGAATTTCTAATGCTGAGATAAATTTTATCGTTTTTTTCTTCAGCCGTTACGGTAATTGTTTCATTAGCTGGAGTATATTTGCAGGCATTTGTAAGTAGTTCGTTAATTACTCTTTCTAAAAGATTAGTATCAGATTGTAAGGAAGATATATCGGGAGCAATATTTACCACGAACTGTTGCTGTTGTCGTCGAGCTTGTTCTTTAAAAGGTTGTATTATTTCAAGAATAAATTCTTCTATCTCAATAATTTCAGGAATTAATGTGGCATTTTGAGCATCCAGATAACACATTGTCAGTAAATCATTTACCGATTTATTTTGCTGCTGACAAGAACCCTTGAATATCTGAAAAACGCGCTGAAATTGTTCTGATTTAATCCCCCGTATTCCTTGAACTTGAATTAATTTTTCTAAAGTTTGAGAAGCCAGCAAAATACTAGTCATTGGGGTACGCAGCTCGTGAGAAATTGTTTTGAGAAAGTCGTCTTTGAGAGTATTCAGTTTTTCTAATTCCTTCACTTGAGCTTGTGACTTTTCATAAAGCCGAGCTTGACGTATGGCAATCGCGCATTGATTTGCAACTTGTTCTACTAAACGAATTTCTAATTCATCAAATAGTTCTTTTTTGAGCCTCAGCAGCCAAATATTTCCTAAAATACCTTTATCGTCAAAAATTGGACATATTAATCTCGTAATTTTTCCTTCGGAAGGATTTAACAAAGGAATTCTTTCTACAAACTGTAGCGATTTTTTCTGCAATAACTGTTGGTATTCTGGAAAATCTGCAACTTGCCTAGTTGTTGCTTGAGGGATATCGTTTTTTGTCGTATATTCATAAACGATAGTGGCCGAACTGTGAGAATTATCGTAAAGTTCAATTTTGCAGCACTCGATATGCAAAACTTCTGCCAATTCTTGGGTTACTTTCTGCAATATCTGAGTTTCATCCAAACTATCTCGAACATTTTGGGTAACTCGCGTTATTAAAGCTTCAAACTTAACTGCTTTCTCTAACTTCGCTGTACGATTTTTAACTTTACGTTCTAAATAAGAATTAATACTTTGAACTTGCTGATAAAGTTCGGCTTGTTGAACTGCTATTCCTACATGATTTGCTAGCAACTTGAGCAATTCTATTTCTGATGAGTCCCATTTACGAGGAGATTTACAGTGTTGAGCAATTAAAAGTCCCCATAATTTTTCCTCTGCGATAATAGGGACAACTAAATTAGCTTTGACATCAAAACTTGCTAACAAATCCTGGTAACACAAAGGTAATTGAGCAGTACCAACATTATCTATAACTCGAATTACTCCTTGCCGATATTTTTCTATATGCTTTTTTGTCAGACAGGGATCTTTAATTTTGGAGCCAATAACCGCCCCATAGGGAGGAATCACTGATTCGGCAACCATAAGTCCACTCCAATCAGGCTCAAAACGGTAAACTAGTACCCTATCTGTTTGCAGAAATAATCTAACTTCCTCTACAGTTTGGTTGATTATAGAATCCAAATCTAACGACTGCCGAATCCGCAGGGCGATCGCTGCTAACAATCTTTCCCGCTCAGCCTGAAATACAGACATTTTGTTGTGGGCTTCTGAGATTAGTTCAGACAAAAATTACTTTATCCACAATCTAATACTATAATTTATTTTGAAAAATTAATATTTTCTTTACTATTTTAACATTTATCTTAACAATAATCCCCATTAATAAAAAATTAGATTGAGATAAATCATTAACAAATGCTTAACTAAGCATTTGTGCTTAAAAACTCATGTTACGTTTTATTAACGTAAACAAAGAAGTGATTGTTCTCAAAACAGTGTAAGTAGTCAGAGGTGATGATAAAAGAGGAAATTTTGAGAAGGTATCTGTCTGGAGAAAGAGATTTTAGTAAGCTGGATTTGTCAGGAGCAATTCTTTGTGGAGAAAACTTACCGCATATTAATTTTTCTCAATGTACATTAACTCAAGCCAATCTGCAAAATATCAACCTTAGTCAAGCATTATTGATTGAAACAGATTTAACAGAAGCTTGTTTAGAGGAAGCGATTTTACGTGGGGCTTCGATGCAGCTAGCGAATTTGAGTCAAGCAGTCTTATCGAAAGCGGATTTGAGAGAAGTTAATTTGGCTGAAGCACTGCTATATCAAGCTTCATTAAGGAAGGCTCAGCTATGTCGAGCAAACTTAACTCAGGCTATTTTACAGAGAGCATTCATGAGAGAAGCAAATCTTAGTCAAGCAAATCTGTCGCAAGCTAATTTAGGGCAAGTTAATTTGAGTAACGCACAATTGATGGCAGCAGACTTGAGTGGAGCTAATTTAGAAGGAGCTTTTTTGGTAGAAGCGAATTTAGAAGGAGCGAATTTAGAAGGAGCGAATTTGAATCGGGCTGTTTTTACTGGGGCTATTATGCCTGATGGTAGTGTTTATAGTTAGGTAATTGGTAATTACCTAATCCAAAACTGCCAAAACCTGTTTCGGCAATAATTTATCTTTAAACCAAACAATTTTCGCGGGAACATTGTCTAATTTAACTCCGGCTTTATCTAAGTTCAAACGCTCGGAAATTGCTAAAATTAAATCGTTGCGCTCTGCTCTTCTGACCTGGTAAAATTTCTTTTGTAAATATTCTGGTCGCCAATATCCAACTATTTCTAGTAAATAGGTTCTACCATCGGGATGAACTAAGCGAAAATCGGGAATCATGACGCTACCGGGAATCGGAATTAAATCAACTTCACGCTCTAATACCCATTCGGTTTTTGCAGAATTCCATTTATCAACAAAAGACGCTTCGAGCATACTATCGTAAGGTTTCCCTGGTGGATAGTGAGAAAGCAAACCGCATTCGGAATTTAGCGTAAAACGTCCGGTTTTCCAATTACCAGAATAAAAATCTTTTACTTGTAGAGTTGCAGCTAAACTCCATTTTGTGACGTGAAGCAAAGCCGGAATTAATTTAGCGATCGCGAGTCCATATCTTGTACTAGGATTAAATAAACTCGTAGGACCATCAACAGTAATTGTAAACCCGTGGTCGGCATCTCCTTCGATATAAGACATTAATTGAAATAACTTAAGATAGCGAAACAAAATCTTATATTCACCGGGAGTATTGCGATGGGCGTTAATAATTAATTGACTGGCTTTATAGAAAATACCTTGAACTTGAGAAAGATTATATCTATGTAATAAAGCTTGGGGAGTGGGAGCATCAAAAACTGTTAAAATTTTATTTTCGGTTAAGTCGGCATACAAACCTTTACTAACTTGTTCCGGTAATACTTCTTTATCAAGTTCGTGAGTCAATTCATCGGCGACTTTTTTTAAAGTGAATTTAGCAGTATCGCGACTAGCAACAGATTTTGCAGCACTTGCAAACACCTTTTCTCTTAACATCGGAGGTTCTAAAGGGCTTACCACTTCAAAAGTCGAAAAACTGCTTTTTAATATATGAGCCAAACCCCGTTTTATTTTATAATCGGTATTATCTCCTTCCAATTCCGAAAGCTGACGCTCAAGTTCACCGTATCGTTGGTTAACGGCTTTTTTATAGCAGTCAATTAAATCAACCGCTAACTTTAAATGAAACTTATCGATATTCAACCGCTTCGGAATAATTTGTTCGCCATTTTGACGAAACATTAGTAAATCAGTTGGTAGCATTTTCAGTTAACAGTTATCAATGGGGAATTGGGCATGGGGGATGGGGCATTGGGTATTGGGAATTTGTCTTAAATTTCAAAGTCTGTTTCTTCAATCATTTCTAATGCATAAAAAATTGCTGCATCGGCATCGGTAAGGGTAGTAGTACCATCTTTTGTCAGTTGCTTGTTAATAACTCTCCAAGCTTCTGGATGAGTCTTCCTAAACTTTTGTAATTCATCGAAAACTAAGCGTAAATCCCGATGTAACTCTTGTTTTTTGTTCATGATTTTATTGTTAATTGTTAATTGGTAATTGGTAATTGATAATTGGGGATTGGTAATTGGGCATTGGGTAATGTGATGATGATTTTTTATTTTCTTCCTCCCTCACTGCCTCACTCCCTCACTCCCTCACTCCCTCACTCACTCCTCATCATCCCAAATATTCATCTGCTGCTGCTGCTTCTGAGTTTTATATTTACTATTAGACTTATTCTCGGCAGCTTTATAACTCTTTCTGCCACTACCGTTTCCATACATCACCCGTACATTATTTCCATCTCTGCGCTCTTTGCGTTTCTGGGATTCTTTATCAACTCCTCTGCGTCTTTCGGATGTCCTTTCTTCGCTGGTATTTTCCGCAATTACTTCGTATAAAATAGCCTGTTTGTTTTTAACATTTCCCTTCCGCAACACTCTTCCCAACCTTTGAATATATTCTCGTGCCGAACCTGTTCCCGATAAGATAATGGCAATGCTGGCTGCTGGTACGTCTACACCTTCATTCAAGACATGAGAAGCAACTAAGGATTTATATTCGCCTTCTTTAAATAAGGTAAGTATTGCATGTCTTTCCTTTACTGGGGTTTGATGGGTAATTGCCGGGATTAAAAACTCTTGAGAAATTCGGTAAACTGTGGTGTTGTCGGCAGTAAAAATTAAAACTCTTTCTGGATAATGCTTTGCTAATAAATCAGCCAATATTCTAATCTTGCCATCGGTACCCAAAGCAATCTCTTTGGCTTGACGATGGGCTAACATGGCGCGTCTTCCAGCTTGAGATTTAGCGCTCATCTGTACAAATTTTTGCCAACCTTGGATACTTCCCAAAGATATTTTCGAGTCTTTGAGAAAACTATTGCGGGTATGCATTAATTCGCTGTATCTCTCCCGCTCTTGCTGGGATAATTTTACTTTGATTTGAACTATTTCATGTTCGGCTAAAGCTTTTCCTGCTAAATCTTCGGCTCTTTTACGATATACTTCTCTACCAATCAAATAATTTAAATCCGAGTGCTTGCCGTCGGTACGCTCCGGCGTTGCAGAAAGCCCTAATCTATAAGGCGCGATCGCGAATTCGGCGATTACTTTATTATAATCAGTTGGTAAATGATGACACTCATCAAAAATTATCAGCGCGTATAGATTTCCTAAAGTTTCTGCATGAATTGCCGCACTATCATAAGTCGCAACTAGTATAGGAGTTCTATCTTTAGAGCCACCACCAAGCAAACCTACCTGTACGTCGGGGAAAGCAGCTTCTAAATGAGCGTACCATTGATGCATTAAATCTAAAGTTGGTACGACAATCAAAGTGGTGCGTGGGGTAGATTCCATCGCCAGTTGAGCCAGATAAGTCTTCCCGGCTGCGGTAGGAAGCACTACAACCCCCTGTCTTTTCGCCAACTTCCAAGCCTTTAAAGCCTCGCTTTGATGGGGATAAGGTTCCATTACCAAACCCGGAATCATTTCTACGGGATAAAATTCCCTAGCCTCGTCAACAAAATCAGTATTTTCAGATTGCAAAGCTTCCACCAAACGACGATATTCAATCGCTTTGATGCGGAATTTTTCCACTCTGTCATCCCACGTAGCAAAATCCATCCATGCCCTACCTTTTGGTGGTGGATGTAAAATTAAAGTACCCCGATTAAATGTTAACTTTGGTATCCGAGCCATTTAGAGTTTACCCAACTCTTTGATACTTTTACTAATAACCTATAACGGTGCATAATTAACCACCAAAATCAAAATTAAACTCAGAAAATACGGGATTTTTCCAGAGAAATTACAGTTATATTTCATTGTGATAGTTGATTATTTAACCTTTACAAAAATAAATATACTGAAAATTATTTAGTGTTCGTAGTTGCGCTTTAGCGCCAAATATGTAGCATCCGAAGGCGAGTCGCTCCGTAGGTTGGGTTGCGCTTCGCTTCACCCAACCTACAACTGTTTTAAAAAGTACCAAATTAAGAACATCAGCTAAAGCCATATTCAGTAAACCACAAACTTTTGGTAATGAACCTTACAATAAGGGTTTCAGCCCTCGTATACAAGGAAAACAACAGTATTTGTTTAGAGCGATCGCCAATAAGTTAACTAGCGGTATTGACTGAAACGCTCACTAGTAACTGATGGCGCTGAGCCACTCCGCGCTATAAATAGACGCGGGTTCTTGCTAGAAGTCGGGCATAGCTTGTCGCTCGGTTTTATTTGCATAAAACAGCTATCTGGCTACACTTTTCTAGCTTTTAGGAGAACCGCCAAAGCCGACAATCCCCGATTCGGACTTTCAGACTCGCTTACTCGTTTCGCAGTTTAATTCAACATTTCTATGGCTCCAGTTAGAACGGCTCCGTCCTTGGGATAACCCTACATAGAAACTTTCGGGGATAATTTGTCCAAAAAAATATCCCAGTACTTTCAACCGTGGATTATGGACAATTTTCTTGGCACAAATGCCTTCTTCTAATCATATCATTTCACGGCAATTAAAATTGCAAAGTCTGCCGGAAGAATCTTCTTCCGGCGAGCTTTGCGCTCGTGTCAAATTTCCACCCCGATTTAAAAATACGGGGCTACCATTTTCCCGCGTGCTTCTAGGTGTAATCCGATAATTTAGCTAGAATATCCGCATTGTAAGGCTTACAAAAAACTTTTTGGTTTACTGATATTGGAAAACGATTAAAAGAGCCGTCTTCCGAGTAATATGAAAACTAAAAAGTTAATAATATTTTCTCTACTGCCTATTGGTACTCCCCAGTACAATTAGAATTAATAAACCTTCCTCATTATAATAGTTACTAAAGTGTCTGAATCTTTGTCATTACGGGATAAATATCTAGCCTTAATCGATGAAATTGTCCAAGCTACTCTCAAGGGCAAAATAAGCTCTGCTGGGCAAGTGTATCAAATGCTGCTCAAAGGTGTGACTGTAGGAACTGGAGAAGTATTTGAGTTAGTTTTAAGCGAAAAATTAGAATCTACGACTCTTCAAGTGGATGCTGAAACTGATGAATTAAAAAAAGCAAAGGCAACCCGTAGTTTAAGGGCATTAAAGACGATTCAAACCCAATGGAAGCAAGTAGAGCAGCAAAATAAAGCTACAGAATCAATTTTATCTGCTGCCAGAGAAATTACCACAGCACCAGAAAACGAACGTCTGGCGATATTTTTGCGAGTTACGGATCCAAATTCTAAACATCCTTTAAACCAAAAACAACTCCAGCAATTGGCAAAATCGTTACAAAAGAATGCGGAGACTTTTAAGTTAGATTATCTCAATGAATTTGCTGGAGGAATTACTCGGGGAATTAGTTCTTGGGGGAAATTGCAACAACATTTGATAAGCTGGATGTACGAACAGAATCGGGCATCAATCGGATTTGGTGGAATACCGGGAGAAAATGGTCCCTGGGCAACTTGGGGAAAACAAGTTGATGGAGAATTTAGCAAAGGTTTATTTCGTACTTTAGCTAAGCAAGAATCTCCGATAGAATTTGCTCAAAATCACCGCAGTATTGGTTTAAGTGATTGGGTTGAATTAACTTTGAGTTTGCAATATTTACAACGAGGATTAGTTAATTGGTTTGACCAACAAGCTTATAATGTTAAAGCTGGTTCTAATTTATCAATTTCAACTTTCTTAACTTTTTCGATTATTTGGAGTCAGTTAGGAAACGGTTTTGGTGTCGATACTTCTTATGGTAGTGCGGCTTGGCAGATAGTGTTACAAATACTGCGGAATTTTTCACAAAGACCGTATTTTCCTTTATATGGTGGCATTTTTGCTTCTTTTTCAGGTGATTATTTAAAAAATGCACTTTCCTATTTAGATGAGCCTTTACAAAGGGTGGAAGGAACTCAGGAAAAGGCGAGAATTTTAACAATTTTGGGTTATTCTCAAAGAGCATTAGGACAATATGAAAGCTCGGTGAAATTTCATCAACAAGCTTTAGAAATTGCCCGGAATGCAGAAGATAAAGCTTGTGAAATTGCTAACTTAAATCATTTGAGTCGTACTTATGTAGAGTTGAAGAATTATACTGAAGCTATCAATAATTCTCAACGAGCATTGATATTTAGCAGACAAGCAGGGGATAAAGTTTCTGAAGCCAATGCTTTAGCTAATTTGGGTTATAGCGAAGTCATGCAGGCTCAAGAATCGGAAGCGGAAGCAGAATCCTATGAAATGGCAATCAATTATCTCAAGCAAGGTTTGAATTTATCCGAAAAATTGGGGGATTTGCAAAGTAAAGGTTTATGTTTAAGTAGTTTGGGAGTAGCTTATATAGTTACCGAGCAAGCTTCAGAAGCTATCAAGAATTTAGAAGAAGGTTTTAAGACAGCACAAACTTCCGGCGATTTGTATTTACAAGGTTTAAATTTAGCTAATTTAGCAGAAGCCAATTATAGTTTAGCTAATTTTGAAAGAGCAATTTATACGGCATCGTTGGGTATGTATATACTCAATCAAATCGCTTCAAAAGAATGGCATAAGCCAGCAAGGTTATTATCAATCTTGCAAAATCAACTGGGAGAAGAAGGTTTTAAACAATCATTAGGTAAAAATCGTCCCAAAATGATTTCTTTTATCGGTGTGGATGGTTATGATTATATACCGGAGTTGATAGAAGAGTATCGGAAGAATAATTAATTGTTTGTTTGTAGTTGCGCTTTAGCGCCTCTTACAGTAATTGTAGGGTGTGTTACGATATCGAAATAATTTTTTCGAGGTTATCAATTAAAAGAGTCGTAACGCACCATTTAATTTATATAAAAACTCAAAGTTGTTAAATAATATTCCCACTCGCTAAGGATTCTAACTGTTATGGTGCGTTATATCAAATCCGTTGGCATCGGTATTATATATTTTTCAACGCAGAGGGGCGCTGAGTAAAACGCAAAGGGGCGCTGAGTTATTTTATGAGTTTTTGTATAATACCAAAGCAACCGGAAAAGATATTAGATGATGCACTAAACTTTTCGTTTTAATTGATATACAGCTGATTTCATCTATTGTACGGTACATTTAAACCCCCTGCTCCCCCTGCTTATCCTGTTCCTCATGTACTAGCAAAGTACTGTATAATTTGGCGCTAAAGCGCAACTACGAACGAACATATGACGAAAATAATTTTCGATACAGATCCCGGTGGTGATGATATATTCGCTTTATTATGGCTGCTGAGTTTACAAAAGCAAGGTAAGGCTGAATTAATGGCAGTTACTAGCGCTGAAGGGAATATCAATTCTAAGTTTACTTTTAATAATGCTAGTAAAGTTTTGAGTTTAGGGGGTTTTGAAAAAGTAGAATTAGCTAAAGGAGTAACGGTAAAAAATCCTCAAGATGATGCTGCTCATATTCACGGTATGGATGGTATGGGTGGTATTTCTGATGATTTACCGGCAGCTAAGCATGATTTTGATAGTGCTGTTTATGCCGATGATTTAATTATAGATAAACTTAATGTTTATCCAGGGGAAATTACTATTGTTGCGGTTGCACCTTTAACTAATTTAGCAGCGGCTGAAACCAAAAGTCCCGGAATTTTGCAAAAAGCTAAAGAAATTGTGATTATGGGAGGTGCTTTCAAAGTACCGGGAAACGTTACTCCTCATGCCGAATTTAATATTTACTATAATCCCCAAGCCGCTGAAAAAGTCTTTGCTAGCTGCAATAATATTGTAGTTTTACCTTTAGATATTACCGAGAAATTAATTTTTACTCCAACAATGGCTGAGGATATTTTAAGTAGTTATGGAAATAATTTAACTCAATTTATATCTGACTTATGTAATTTCATGACAGCGGCTAATTTACGCTATCGTCAAACAAAGGGAACAAAAGGTTTTTTGGTTCATGATGGTGCTGCTGTTGCTTACCTTTTTTACCCCGAAACCCTAATGTTTCGTCGTGCAAAAGTCGATGTTGAAACTAAAGGAATTCATACTTTAGGAAAAACTCTTTTTGATGAAAGATTTATAGCTAAAGATAATGCTAATGCTTGGGTTGCTTTGCAGGTAGATAAAGATGGTTTGTTAGCTAGTTTGCTTGAGGATTTGAAGTTTTTGTGTATGGAGGATGGATTTTAAACGCAAAGGAACACAAAGGTTAACGCAAAGGTACGCAGAGGTTTTTGGGAAGCTTCCTGTTTCATATAAAAACTTTGCGCTCCTCGGCACTTATCTTCGCGTCACTGTGCGTTAAAAAAATATACAATCGCGTAAATATTTCGTTAACTGTATTTAATAAAACTTTACTTATATCGATTTAGTAAGTACAAGTATAAGTGTTTGACTTAGCTAAATTAATTAATCTGCCTTATAGGGTAGGGAATAGTGAGTACTAAATTAGGATGATGTAAAACACTCTTATTGAAGAATAAATTAAGAAAGTGGTAAATTCAATGCTGGTTGAGCAAAGGTTGCTTTATAATCCAGTTTTAAAAGTTATGCATATCTAATTATGAAAAGCCTTGCATCTCATTATCAGAAAATCAAGGAAAAACTTAAGTCTCGTTTAGAAGCTACAGATACCGTTGAGGAAGTAGTGGAGATAGTTAGAGGTGAAATAAACCAACTTGCCGACCTTAATGGTGAATATATCAAAGAATTGACTCCTCCACAAGCACGTCTGGCTCGAAATCTATTGCAGAGCATAAAGGAGAATCTTCAGATATTAACTTCGGTTGAATTGCAGAATTTAAATATAGATGTTCCTGAAAAAGCCTTTGATATTGCCGAAGTTAGTGCTGAGTTGAATAAAAATATTTTATCGCCTCTGAATTCAGCTATTCAAACTCAAAGAAATATTCAAAATTGGACATCACCTAATTATTATAAGCAAATAGTTTTACAACCATTACAAAAAAGTCGCGTTATTGTTAGTAGTTTACTTGCTGCGGGTTTAGCGGGAACTTTAGAAGGGGGAATCACTTGGGGTTTGGTAGGAGCAGTAATCGGTTTAATTACTGGGGGTGTATTTGGTAAAGTCGTGAGACAAAAGCAATTACCTGATATAAGCTCAAATTCTGCCGATGAAGTGATGCAAACTCAATCTAAAATTTTGATAGATATTGAGAGATTGCTTAGTTATTTATACCATAATTTTCAATTAATAGACCAAACAGTTTTAAGTTACGGTGCAAGAGAAGAAAAAACGAATCAACCCGATTTAGAAAATAACTTAGATTTATTAGAATATCTCCAAGAATTGATGGCAGATGCCCTTGATGAAGAAACTCAATTACCAATTGCAGTACGCAGACGCATCGAACAAGCAATAACTGTTTTAAGAAATTACGGAATTGAAGCCAAGGTATATCAACCTTCTTTAGAAGCAAATCAAGCTTGGGATATGTTCTATTTTGAACCAAGTATCGACCCCAATATTACCCATTACGTCACCTTAAAACATGCTTTTGTAAAAGATGAAAAAGTGCTGTTACCAGGAAGCGTTATCGAACCCGCTGCATCTATATCTAATTAATAGAAACAAGATTGAGGAGATAATAAAAACAAATGCAAGATTACCACAATACTAGAATAATCGGGTTTGATTTAGGGCATGGTGAAACAGCTTTAAGCTGGGTGCGCGCCGATAATCAAGAAAACTCACCTCAAAGCTTATTAATTAATAATCGTAAAAGCCAAATTACCGCGATCGCGCATCATCCCCAGCGGGGAATAATCATCGGTGAAATGGCTTGTCAGCTATCGGATGCATCTATTTTAGAAATTGCTTTTAAAACTAGAAAATTTCAAGATTTTTCCTATCAAAAGACTATTGAACAATTCGTAAATGCAATTTATCAACATTTAATCGATACAAATCAAATTCAAACCGAAGACACAAATTACTTTTTCGTAGGTTGTCCCTCGGGATGGTGGATAGAAGAAATTCAAAGTTATAAACAAATACTTTCCGAAACCGTACCGAATGCCACAGTTGTGAAAGAATCACGTGCTGCTTTAATGCACGCCAAAGAAAGCGGTATTTTTACAATTCAGGAATTAGAAAAATCTGTATTGGTAATTGATATCGGTTCTTCCACAACTGATTATACCTTAGTTAAGGGTATGGCAGATACTCCCATAGATTTTGGGCACGATTTAGGTGCATCTTTAATTGAAAAAGAAATTCTCAAAAAAACTTTAGAATTACATCGGCAATATAGAGAGAAACGCCAAGATATTATACATTTAGAAAAATATCTGAGGGAAGAAGAAATTTGGACATTAGAAGAAATTGATAAATTAGAAACAATTCTTCAGCAAAGTCCTATTTATAGAAATCGTTGCGAACTTCGCTGTCGTAAAGCAAAGGAAGAATATTTTAATTATCAAGAAACTTATCAAGATGATTTTGTTAATGTAGGTAGCGAAGATATTCAGCGCAAGTTTAAATTTTCACCTTTAGTAAATGGGAAAATAATTAACGCAATTCTCAACCAACCTTTACAGCAATTAGATAACAAAAGCTGGTGTGACGACTTTGGCAGCCAGTTAAAAGTAGTCAAAGACAAATTAGACAAACAATCTATTATACCCAGCGCAATTTTACTTACCGGCAGCGCTTCCAAAATGGGTTTTGTGATGGAAATGAGCCAAGAAACCTTTCCTAATTTACCTTGCAAACGTGACGGCGAACCAGAATTATGTATTGCCAGGGGGTTAGCTCGTTGGGGAAGAGTGTATATTCGCACATCCGGCTTTATGGATGAAATTAGTAAATTTTTAGATAACGAATTAACCGGTATTGTCGGCAATCATGTTCCGGCATTCTTAGATAAATTATCAGAAGAATTAGCCAACGGTTTGGTAGAAGAAGTAATTAAACCTTGCGTTAAATCTTGGCGAAATCGAGAAATTAAAACCCTTAAAGCTTTAGAATTGGAGATTGAAAACAAAGCTAAAACTTGGTTAACTGGAAGTGATGGTAATAGTAAAGTTACCAAATGTTTATTAACTTGGTTGGCAAACGTGCAAGATGAAGTCAGAGAAAAAACTGATTCTATTTGTAGCAAATATGGTTTACCTTTAGGTACTTTTGGAAGTAAAACAATTGACCTTGGAGACCATACCGGAAAGGTTCCTACATCTATTTCATTTGACGATTTAAGCGGACTTTCCGTGTTTGTTGGACACCTTGTTGCTATTATAGTTGGTGTTGTTCTCGCCGGTTTATTTCACGTCATAATTTTTGCCGGAATCATTGCTCCAATTATCGGAATTGTTGTTTATTTTGCCGGTGAATCATTAGTTAAAGAAACGGATATTCCCAGTTGGATTCGTAAATTTGTTTCTGATAGTAGAATCAACGATTTAGCCCGTCAGAAAAAACCAGAATTACAGAATAAAATCCAGGAAACATTAACAAAAGACCCCACAATTGCGATTAAATTAGGTAAATCAATTAGTGAATGGTTGAAAGAAACCGTACAGGAGCAAGCTGATAGAGCCAGGTTGTTAATTGCTTAGAACAGTTAACAGTTAACAGTTAACAGTGAACAGTGAACAGTTAACAGTGAACAGTGAACAGTTAACAGTGAACAGTGAATAGTTAACAGTGAACAGTGAACAGTTAATAGTGAACAGTGAACAGTGAACAGTGAACAGTGAACAGTTAATAGTGAACAGTGAACAGTGAACAGTTACCTCTAACCTTTAACCTTTAACCTCTAACCTTTAACCTCTAACCTGTGACATCATATAAATAACTGATAATTCCAGTTTCAATCCATGCTCAACCCTACTGTCATTATCCCCGAAGCCTTCAAAGTTACTCACGAACAATTTAAAGAATTAGCGATCGCTAACCGTGACTTAAGATTGGAACGAACCGAAGAAGGAGAATTAGTAGTTATACCTCTGAATGGAGGTGAAGCAGGAGCAAAAAATACGAATATTACTGGACAAATATGGCTTTGGAATCGTCAAAGCAAGTTAGGAATAGCTTTTAATTCATCTACGGGATTTCATTTACCTAATGGTGCCGATCGCTCTCCGGATGCTTCTTGGATAAAATTAGAACATTGGGAAGCACTAAGTGCAGAAGAAAAACAAGGTTTTGCTCCCATATGCCCCGATTTTGTTGTTGAGTTACGCTCTGCTTCAGACAATATGAAACCTTTGCGAGAAAAGATGCAGGAATATATTGCAAATGGTGCAAAATTGGGCTGGTTAATTGACCGTAAAAATCGTCAAGTAGAAGTTTATAAACAAGGTTTTGATGTCGAAATATTAGATAATCCTGCTTCTTTATCAGGTGAAGATTTATTACCGGGATTTATTTTAGATATGGCTGAAGTTTGGTAGTTTTCTGTAATTTAATATTCTAATTAAACGAAAAAATCCTAGTACAGTACGGCGTAAATAAAGCACCCATTGCCAACGGTTAAAATTATTGTCCTATAAGACTTATTACTTATTACTTCCGCGCAGCGATACTAAGTGTCTTGTAAACCGAAGGTTGTAACGCTCTGCGATAACACACCCTAAAATTGGACAGTCCTCTCCGATGGTTTATCTATAATTTATCTATAATAGAGATAATTAGTAATACATTTTTATGTAGGAGCAAAATGAAAATTAATACTCTGGGATTTGCTTCTTTATTGTGTATATATGGCACATTCGCATCAGTACTTATTGGTGCAATGGATACAGCTTTAGCACAAAGTACTGTACCAGTATCCAGTCAATCAGTATTAAATGGTTTATATTCACCAAGAGCATCTGAGATGTTCTTTGAACAAGGAAAACGCAATATACAAAAAGAAACAAGAATTTTACTTAATCCAGAACTTTATCGGCGTGAAGGTATTCTAAAAAACAATATAGTTCATAGTAAAATAATTGAAGAACTAGAAGGAAAAAATCCAATTTTGAATTTTCCCAAAGATAGTTTGCAACCAGAATAAAATTCAGGTATAAAGTAAACTTTTATGTCCTACTCCCCTGCATTAAATTTAACTAACGCACCAGTGTCATTAACCAGTTTCTTATCGTAAAGCATGTCGTTGTGAAACAAGAAAGCAACCGGGTTTCTTTAGGCTTGATGAGAACAGTACAAGAAGTTAGATTCATTTAAGCTTCAATAAATTTCAACGCCACCCCATTCATACAATAACGTTTGCCAGTAGGTTTTGGGCCATCGTTGAATACATGACCTAAATGTCCGCCGCAGCGATGACAATGAACTTCAGTACGTCTCATAAAAAATGAATTATCCAAAGAAATCAAATTATAGAAGCTACTGGATAGATAGTTGAGAAACATGGGAATATAGAATTTGTCCCTCAAGCGAATCAAAGCAATTTCAAAAGCCTTAGAGGATGTAATGATGCGCTATAAATGATACTCGACACTTTTGAGATCCCCCTAAATCCCCCGCTAATTTGGGGGAGCCGTTACCCCCCTTTTTAAGGGGGGAAGGGGGGATCATCCTAGTTTGGGGATAAAAACTATACTTTTCCCCCCATCCTCTTAGTCAAACCGCTGCTTGTTCAATATCCCATTGAGGTATGAAATGCCAAAGTTTCAACTTCTCCAGAGATTAACAAAATCTACTGCCAAGAAAGTAATTTTATTTACTCTTTCTTTGCTGTTAACTATTACCCCTACCACATTTGCTAAACAACCAGAAAATTTACCTTTTCTAAATCAAGCTCAAACTATCAAATCCGCAACCAGCAATCCAGAGCAACTTCTCGAACAAGGAGAAGCACAGTATCTTGCCGGAAATTTACAACAGGCGATCGCGATTCTGCAACAAGCAGCCAGTATCTATCAACAAGAAAATAATAACTTGGGTGAAGCCGCAGCGTTAACTAATCTTTCTCTGGTTTATCAGCAACTTGGTACTTGGAAAGAAGCAGATATTGCAATTAATAGTAGTTTGAAATTACTTGGCTGGCATAACGATAAAAACTTAGATCAAAAATTAGATCAAAAGTTAAATATCGATGCTCCAAACCAGGAATCATGGGAAATTATTGCACAAACTCTTGATATTTGGGCTGTGTTGATGCTCAAACAAGGAAAAACTGATGCATCTTTAGAAATATCCCAACAAGCATCACAAATATGGCAGCAATTAGATAATAAGACAGCAATTATCCGCAGTCGTATCAATCAAGCTCAAGCTTTACGAGCTTCTGGTTTTTATCGTCGCAGTCTAAGTATATTAAAGGAAATATCAAATGCGATTTATACTCAACCCGACTCCCTGGTAAAAGTTACAGCCTTGCGTAGTCTCGGAAATACACATCAACAGTTGGGTAATTTAGAAGAATCGGATAAAGTTTTAAAACAAAGCTTAAAAATTGCTCAACGTCTAAAATTATCACAAGAAATTGCTTTGACAGAACTTAGTTTAGGTAATAATTTTAGGTCTTTAGGCAATACAAACAAGGCAATTAATCGTTATCAAAAAGCTGCTCAAGCTGCATCTAACTCCCTCACAAAAATTCAAGCCCAAATCAATCAACTCAGCTTGCTTGTTGAGAACAAACAAACAAAATCAGCAGAAAAATTAATACCTATAATTCAACCTCAATTAGGAAACTTAAGTGTCAATCAAAATAGTATTTACGCACGAATAAATTTTGCTCGCACTTTAACTAAAACTAAAATTGGTAACAAACAAAATAATATAGCTGAAATTTTAGCAACAAGCTTTCAACAAGCGAAAACTATAGGTAACGAACGTGCCCAATCTTATGCTTTAGGTACCCTAGGAGAACTTTACGAGCAAAATCAGCAGTACCCAGAAGCAAAAGACTTAACCCAAAAAGCATTATTTCTCGCTCAAAAAAATGATGCCTCAGATATAGCGTATCTTTGGGAATGGCAGTTAGGACGATTGCTTAAAGCTAATGGTAATATTCGGGCAGCTATATCTGCTTACGATAGCGCAGTCGCAACCCTTGATTCACTTCGTAGCGACTTAGCTGCGGTAAATAGAGAAGTACAGTTTAATTTTCGCGATAGTGTAGAACCGATTTATCGACAGTCGGTAGAATTGCTTCTGCAAAAAGGTGAAGTAAAACCCGATTTAGATAAAGCACGCCAACGAATAGAAGCTTTGCAATTAGCGGAACTAGATAATTATTTTCGAGAAGCCTGCTTAAACAATGAATTTGTGGTACTCGACAAAGTAGTAGATAGCGACAATCCCGATACTGCTATATTCTATCCAATTATTTTAGATAACCAACTAGAAATTATCCTTAAGCTTCCCCAGCGAGAATTAATACATAGAACTTCCGAAGTCAGTAAGCAAGAATTAGAACAATTGATGGAGGAAATACGAAGAAATATAGTTCAACCCGACGGGATGCAGAAATTTCAAACAGCTTCTAAACGGCTTTATGAATTGTTAATTAAACCAGTTGAAATTGAACTGAAAAATAGTCCAGTTGGAACTTTGGTATTTATCCCCGATAGTTTGCTGCGAAATATTCCAATGGCTGCACTATACGACGGTAAAGAGTATTTGGTAAAAAAATATGCTATCGCGATTAGTCCGGGATTACAGCTATTTACCCCCAAATCTTTAACAGGGCAGAAATTAAATGCTCTTGCAGGGGGATTGTCAGAAATACCTGAAGGTGAAAACTTTGCTCCACTTCCTAATGTCAGTCAAGAATTAACATCAATTGAGAAATCCGGTGTATCAACAGTAAAATTGTATAATGAGAGATTCACAAGTAATGTTTTAAAAGAAAAAATTAATGCTCAACCCTTCCAAGTTATTCACTTAGCGACTCACGGACAATTTAGCTCCAATCCAAACAAAACATTCTTATTAGCATCAGATAAACGTATTCAAGTCGCCGAATTAGATCGATTAATCAAAAGTAGAAGACAACAACGAGCAGAGCCTATTGAACTACTTGTGTTGAGTGCTTGTGAAACAGCAGCAGGAGATAACCGTGCAGCACTTGGATTAGCTGGAATTGCTTTAAGTGCAGGTGCCCGGAGTACTCTAGCTTCTCTATGGCAGATTGGTGATGACTCCACCGCTTATTTTATGGATGAATTTTATAGTCAGTTAGTCAATGGTAAGAGTACCGCAGAAGCTTTACAACAAGCTCAATTAAAATTGCTAGATGCTCCCGAATACAATCGTCCCATGTACTGGGCACCCTATGTTTTAGTAGGTAATTGGTTGTGACACTGCCAACATTACAATTGTCGATGAATATTGCTTTCATATCGATAAATTAGGGAACACCAAGAAATAAATTATCCCAATTTTGAAATATGGAAAAATTTTTCTCCTCAGCACCTCAGCACCTCAGCAGTCAATATGATGGGTTATTTTATTTTCTGGAAATCCCTTAATGTTGGGTTACGACAGGATTAAATAAATTTTCGTTACAAATTCAAATTGCTTTTCCTGTCTAACCCAACCTACTAACTAACTTCTCTGGGCAATGCAATGCCTCCCCGATGAATTGGAGAAGCCGTTACCCCCCTTTTTAAGGGGGGAAGGGGGGATCATCCTAGTTTAGGGATAAAAACTATACCTTTCCCCCATCCTCTAAGCTGAGTTTATTCATGTCTTGAATAATCAAATTTCCTTTACCTTTTTTTAACGTAAAACGAGCTTGCTTTAACCATTTTTTATATAGTGAAACAATTATAATTTTTTGACTGGTCTATTACATTTTTTCAATAAAGATATTGTGAAGTTCAGTAGAAATACTGTTTTCATGATTCAATAAAAATCGTAAAGAAAACACTTATTCTTTAATGTTGGTCAATCGGATTCTGTTTGAAAGGTTTGAAGTCATAAATAAGTAAAAAGCAACAAATAGTAAAGTAAGAAATTCTATGAGCTTATATTTGACAAAATTAGCAGTAGCAGCTGCGGTTGTGGCGAGTACGGTGGGGTTATCTGTAGATTCAGCCAAGGCTCAGCTGGAATTGCCCTTAGTAGAGCATTCTGGTGATTCCAATTTTAAGGGCGATCCAAACAATGAACTACAGTTGCGGGCTTCATTTAATATTGACACAGGAAAATCGTTTAGCGACGCGATTGAAGACTTTTCCTTAGTAAACTCAGATAATGGTACGACACTTTTTAGTTCTGCGGTAAGCAGTGTAGAACAACGAGAACTACTTACTAACAAAAGTGAACTGGAAGGGTTTTTGAATAATTTAGAATTGAACAAGTTTGAAATTGATAGAGATGACGTATTTGCTAGAATTCCCAATGGAGAAGAACCTATTGCTGCTTATGTACTAAATCTTAATAACGATTTAAACCCGAACGAACAGGCAAAATTGGCATTATTTTATGATGATACTAATGCCAAGCCAATGGTAACAGGTGGTTTACAAGGTTTAGTTGATTCTCCGCAAGGCACTGTAAGGTATGCCGGAACAGAAACAGTACCTGGAGTTTTAATTCGTGACTTTAGAGATGGTATAGACAATCCCGAGCAAATTGTAGATGGACGCACCGTAGATTTATTTGGTGTAGGAATTGATACAACATCTAGCAAACCTTTTTCAGTAACAGTAAGAAAATCGAATCAAGGTTCAGTAACTGTACCAGAGCCTACTACAGGTAATAGCTTATTAATTGCAGGTGCTTTTGGTGGATTATTAATACTCAAGCGAAATCAGGGTATAAAAAAATAATTAGCTTGATTTTTTGCAGAAAATACAAAATTAGGGTGCATTTAGCGCAGCGTAAGCCACCATTCCAAGCTAAAAACTCACACAGATTTCTTGTTTCTTGTTCCCAGGTAGAACCTGGGAATACAGTTCACGAGGCTCTGCCTCACCTTGGTTGTTTTAGAGGCAGAGCCTCTTAAAATCTGTTCCCAGCCGTCTTACTGGGAACCAGTTATAGGGCATTATATCGCGTCTCTACAAGGGTTTGAGTTATCCAAATATAGCGGTTTTCAGTTGGATGCAATACACAAATTTTACCTCACCCCCTTCCCCTCTCCAAGATAGCGGAGAGGGGAGCGATAGGTTGGGGTGAGGTTTGCCGAGTGTATTACACTCAACCGAAAAGGGTTTAACAGCAGCTATAAACAATTTCATACATTAAATCAGCAACGCCAATTTTTGGATGTCCCCAACTGAAATTCGCAATCAACTTTACAAAGTTTAATAACACCTAGCTCAATATCCATATATCCTGCTATTAGCTAGGTTTTTATCGATAATATGTTTGATGTGGAAAAACTTTCCAACTTGCTTCGTTGCTAAACGAAATTTCCGATTTGGGCTTGTTAAGGGCAGTATTGCATTATTATCCTTGCTTGCTTCAATTCCCGTTGGGGCACAAATAACTCCAGATAATACTCTCCCTACAAATTCTGTGGTTGTACCCCAAGGAAACCTTACACGAATTCAAGGAGGTACCCAGCCCCAGACTGGTGGGAACCTGTTCCACAGCTTTCAAGAATTTTCGATTGAATCTGGTAGTACTGCCCGTTTTGAACATGATTCGGGAATTAAGAATATTATTACACGGGTAACGGGATCTTCTGTTTCTAACATTGACGGTACTATTCAAACACTTATCGAGGGAACTATAGATAATAAAGGTAGTGCTAATCTTTTTATTATTAACCCCAAAGGCATCACCTTCGGAAAAAATGCCAGTTTAGATATTGGTGGCTCATTCATTGGCAGTACGGCAGATAGCATTAAATTTGCTGATGGAGAGGAATTTAGCGCCACTAATCCTCAAAACTCACCTTTATTAACTGTTAATGTTCCTCTGGGGCTACAATTTGGCTCGAATCCGGGAGAAATAAAAAATAGCTCCGTGTTTAGTGCCAATGGTGAATCCAATATTGCTGGTTCTCCTTTTGGGCTTGAAGTTCAAGCTACTAAAACTCTTGGATTGGTAGGGGGTAATGTTTCTTTAGAAGGTGGTAATTTAACAGCCACAGATGGAAGAATTGAGTTAGGTAGTGTTGCGGCTAATAGCTTTGTCAGTCTGAATGAAATAGAAACTGGTTATACACTCGGATATACGGGTGTAGAAGACTTTGGAAATATTACCCTTGTTGATAAGGCTAGTATTGGTGACAGTGGTGAAGGTGGCAATGCGATACAAGTACAGGGTAAGAATATAAATCTTACTGATTCATTCATTTTTTCTGAAGCAAAAGGCTCAACTCCACAGAATAATCTAGAAATCAATGCCTCTGAATCGGTCAATTTAAGTGGAAGCGCACAAATCATAACTCGAGTTCAAGATAAAGGTGAAGCAGGAAATCTGAGATTAGAAGCTTCATCTTTGGAATTAAGTGAAGGTGCAACAGTTGCAATATTGGCTCTAGGTGAAGGTGAAGCAGGAGATTTGATAATAGGAGCTTCATCTTTGGAATTAAGTAGAGGTGCAACAATCCAAGCTATTGCTCTAGGTGAAGCTACAACAGGAAATCTGGAAGTTACTTCAGATTCGATCAAACTCGATGGTAATAATAAAACTTCTCCTCTCACTGGTTTGATTACTCGGGCTACTAACAGTACAGCTAATGGCGGCAATATAACCATTAGTGAAACTAAGCAATTAAGTATTAAAGGTGGAGCCGTTATCGATGCCTCAACAGTTGGTACAGCAAATGCAGGTAATGTCTTAATCAATGCCGATACTATAGAAATTGAGGGAACGGGCATAAATAGACAGATGAATCTTCTTCCCAGTGGAATTTTTGCTCAAGTAGCAAAAGGGGCAAGCAATGAGACAGGTAATGCAGGAACTATAACGATTGAAACCAGGGAACTTACTCTGCAAGCAGGAGCGCAAATATCCAGTGCAGGGCGTAGAAATGGCAATGGAGGAAGTGTAAACATTAACGCCTCAGATTCGATTACACTTACCGGAAGTTCGCCCACCGCAACATTAAAGAGTGGTAGTAGTGGAATTTTTGCTACGGCTGAAGATGAGGGAGCTACTGGTAATCCCGGAAATTTAGAAATTTTTACTAGACTACTGAATGTGGAAAAAGGCGGCGCAATCTCAGCAGACAACGAAGGTATTGCAGAAGCACCAGGAAATTTAACTTTGAATGTTGACAAGTTGGTTATCCGTGATGGGGGATTAGTTCGATCTCGCACTTTCAAAGAAGGTCCCGGTGGTAATTTAACGGTTAACGCAAAGGATTCTGTAGAAGTTTCAGGTACTGGCATTCTTGGTCAGAATATTCCTGTTAGTAGTACCATTACAGTAAGTAGCGAGGGTACTGGTACAGCAGGTAACTTAGAAATCACAACCGATAGAATTGACTTAGATAATCAAGGCGAACTTAAAAGTGAATCCCTAGCCAAGGCTGACGGGGGCAATATTGCCTTAAATCTCAATGAATTATTATTATTGCGCCGTAAAAGTAAAATTTCAACTTCTGCGGGTACTGCTCAAGCTCCCGGCGATGGTGGGAATATTAATATCAATGCTCCCAAGGGCTTTATTGTTGCCGTACCCAAAGAAAACAGCGATATTACAGCTAATGCCTTCACTGGTAATGGTGGTAATGTTGACATAGTTACCCAAGGAATATTCGGCATTCAATTTCAAGAACAACCTACGCAAAAAAGCGACATCACCGCCAGTTCCAAGTTTGGTTTGAGCGGTAATGTAGATATAGTTACATTAGAAATAGATCCCAGTCGCGGTTTAATTGAACTTCCAGCTAATCTTGTTGATGCCGCTAATCAAATATCCAATGCTTGCACTCCCGCAAGTCGAGAATTTGATAATCGTTTTGTCTCAACAGGAAGAGGTGGCTTACCCATGAGCCCTATGGAACCTTTGCAAGAAAATAATCCTCTATCTGCATGGGTAAGATTAAAGCCACAACGGATTTCAAGAAAAAATCCAAGAATTAAACCACCATCAACAACAGTTTTGAATTTAAATAACAATAAAGTTAAGAAAATAAATCAAATTGTTGAAGCAACTGGTTGGATAGTTGATAAAGATGGGAATATAGAATTTGTTGCACAAGCGCATCACAAAAATTCTCATAATCTTCGGCAGAAATCTGCTGATTGTGATTTTCCCTCAGCTACAGAGCAGGGCTGGTAACTGTGATTTTCCCCCAAGATCATCATCGAGTTACTAAAGGAGCGGTAGAAATATTATCTAAATCCACAGATTGCAGTAAGCTTTGCCAATCTTTTTCTACAGAGGCATCTTGAGAAGATTTGCGTAATTGTGCCAGCATATTTAAAGCATCAAACCAAATACCTTCTTTTGCATATATTGTAATCTTTTTTTGCGAGTCGGTTGCTGCTTGTAATTCTTTTTTAATGCGAGAATCTAAAGCTATTCTTTGGATATCTCCTTCTACATATACGGGAAGACTTGATGCTTGTTTGCTGCAATTAACTTTAAAATACCAGCGATAAGTTTTTCCTACTTCTAAAGGTTTAACTGTATTGGGCAGAGAAATTCCAACAACACCAGGTTTTTGGGGCAGCACAATGTTTTCTCTATAAACATCTGTTCCATTACTATCTTGCAAACTAAATTCAGCGCTCAAATTCTCTAAATTCTTGGTGTATGGAACGTAGAACCAGAATTTCGGTCTTTCCAAAGTAGTTGTTCCCCCTACAATCCCAATATTAGACTTATTTGTCCGTTTGTTAGCCTGCTCTTCAAATGGTGCTAAAGCTGTCAGTGAAATTGGAACCGCAGGACAATTATTTCGACTACCCATTCCCGCTCTACGTCCCGATATCGGAGTCAATTTTCTAGGTGTTTTTGGTGAAACAAATACTGGTCTTCGAGTCTTTTTTTTTCGTGAATTAACTCTCCTAGATGGCTGGGCTGTTTTTTCAGTAGTAGTTGGATTTGTAGTTTGAGCTACTACTTGTGGTGCATTCTGAGTGATAGCGCTTAAAATTAAAGAAACTGTTAAGATTGATTTTGTGGTTTGAGTCAGAAATAGTTGCATATTATTTAACCTACTTGATTTTAATCGGATTTATGCAATAACAAAAGCTATTTTTATTTATACATAGTACCTATTTGCACAGAAGAAGTTAAGCGATTAAGAGCTAACTTACTTTTCTATATTTTTCATAGGCATCACCATAATAAAGTTATGCACTATTGCGAAGGTCACTACGTGGAGTGAAGCATTCACCCGAAGGGTGTGGATCATCGCAAGGTTTTCAGCGATTTTACATTCCTTTACATAGTTCGGTTTATTCCCACCTAGTATAAGTCGGCGTAAAGGCGGCAACCATTAAAAATGCCTGAAAAGCCTTTATATTATCAAACTTCTAACTTCTAACTTCTAACTTCTAACTTCTAACTTCTAACTTCTTACGAACGCAAGCGGTACTAGCTACTTATTAAGAATTGGAAAATTGCTTACGGTTTTGGATGAACAACACAGTAACACCACCTACAACAACACCAAACGCTGAGGGAATAAACGGTAGCCATAGTCCTTGATTTAAAAGAGCGATCGCACAAACTCCATACAATATAGTAACTGTCATAAATATGGCGCATCCTTTATCAGAAAGCGAAGGAACGCGCCAAACCAGAACACTTGCCGCTACAGTACAGCCCCATATCCAGAGAATATCGCTCCAAAAAGGCAAAACCCAAATAATCGGGCGATTATCTAAAACTGCACTCAGAATTTGGCTAACCATTTGTGCCTGTATAAATACCCCTGGTATTTCTTGGTAAGATTGCCGTGCAGTACTGTAAGGAGTTGACCAAGTATCGCTGATGGTGTTAGCTGTAACTCCAATCAAGACTACATTATCTTTAAATTGTTGTGATTCAACTTTATTAGTTAGGATATCTTCAAGGGAAACTCTGCGAAAATCAGCATTACGGTAGTTGACAAGTATTTGAATTCCACCTTTATCAGTTCCTCTTTGATAGCCACCACTAAAACCGGGTTTTAAACGTTTAAATACTTTATTACCAAATTTTATATAATCATTATGGGTATGAAGTGGAATATTGTCGTAAGACAAAAAACCAGTAGCTAATTTTAACGAAAGGGAATATTCTGTTGTACAAGGGGAAGAAGATTGTTGTGCCATCATTAAAATTTGGCGGCGAACGATACCATCTCGATCTTGAACTGCGTCAGTAAAACCCTGACGCTCTACAGGTACTTGTTCGGGAGGCTTTACACCTTGAGGATCGTATTTCCTATCTCTAGCTTTGCAAACAGCAACAACATTGTCTTGATTGAGTTCAGTCGCAAGTTGTATTGGATTTGAATCTACGGGATCTGCAAAGTCTCTATAAATGTCCAAACCAATTACTCGCGGTTGAAACTTTTGTAATTTATTAAGTAATGCTGCAAGGTTACTATCCGAAATTGATTTTTGTCCTAAAGTCGTTTGTTGTCGAGATTGAATATCCTTCTCAGTTATTTCAACTACTGTTACCCTAGGATCTAATTCTTCTTTAGGTCTTAGACGCTGCATTTGATCGAAAGTTTGCAGTTCAATTTTCTCAAAGACTCCTAAATATCTTAAACCTATAGTTGAAAGAGCCACAATAAAACTACTAGCTATAACAGTCAATAGCTGAGATTTTAAAAATGAGATTTTACTTTTTACCGAAACCTTACTTACAGAGTTTGTTTCGCTTTGTTCGCTAATTTTATCGTGCAATTCTCCCCAGGAAGTAGGAACAGTTGTCGGATTTTGGTAGATAACTGGCAACCAACTAGCACAGGGAAAATCATTTTCCAATCCCTGAAGTCTTTCTCGTGCTTCTCGCACGGCTAAGTAAAATGGTTTAGCATCGGCAAAAGCGATGAGAAAGTTTTTTAAGAATTCTTGTGCGACGAAATCTGGTACCCCCGTTCGCATCACAATCATTTGGGGAATGTTCAAATCGGCTAAGTTTCGCGCCAAACCAATTCCATCGCAGGAATTAAAAATTGCTATATTTAAACCGCGTGATATTGCACTCTTGAGTGCATTTCTTAACTGGGGAATTGTCACGCTATCTGTATCGTTAATATAAATTGTTCCTATTTCTCCATCTGCAAGACTAGCACTATGTCCAGCAAAAAATAAAATATCCCAATCGTAATTCCACAATTGCTCATCAAGTTGTTTCCTTTTTGGCTGTAGCAAAAATATGGTTTGAGCATCTTTTAAATTTTGCAGTAAAGCAGCATCTTTATCAATATCAATACCAACTCCATTACCTAAAACTGCTAAAATCTTAACCTTACCGCTGGGAGACTTTTTCAATACTTGAGGAGATCCATACTCATGATTACTCAAACCTAATTCTGCTTTAGGATAATCACTGAAAAAATTCCATAAATGCCAAGGTAAGCGATGCAATGCAACTATATTTGTTTCAAAGATAATTCTGATTTGATCATCTTGATTGAGCAGAGTCCGCAATTGCCGTTCAATATTTTGGAATGACTCAAATTTCAACCAAGCATTAATATTTGTTTGTAGCTGTAGACAAACTTGATTAAAGTCATTTACAGAAACATGAGTAACATCTTGCTGAGATACTGTTATACGCTGATTGCTACCAAAACGCTGATGTACGGCTTCGTAAAGTAGTTGCCATTGGTTGTAAAGCTGATTTAATTTTGGTGCTGCTGGTAAGCTTCCCGTAATTTTGCAAGATTGATTATTATGCCAAAGTTGAGCCGTAACAACAGGAATACCTTGGTTTAAATCTCCTCCTAATAAAGTGAAAATAACTAGCTTACTCATGAGCGTATCAATTTTGTTTGATTAATGCGAATTGAAAAAGGTATGAATTAGTAATTGTAATTGCTAGCAACTATTCTATCCAAATTAAAATTACGGGGTAAATCGCAAGGTAAATAATTATAAATAATTATTAAAATAATTAAATTATTAAATTATTAAATGGTAAAATTTTCAATTATTTGATTATCATCAAGACTGACTTGAATATTAAAAATTTCTCCCGCTTCACCTTTAAAAAGCTTAAGCTGTATATAGTTATCTTCAAGTCTTGCTTGTACTTCGAGAATAGTTTCTGCTGATTCTGAAAGCAAGGCTAATTTAATATTATGAGGTAAATATTCATCGTCCATAGGATGCAGTTGTACGCGAATACCAATTTGTCCGTCAGTTTCCGGTATTAATTCAACCAGCAGAATCACTTTTATAGACTCTGCTTTCTCTCCCAAATGGATTGTTTTCCCTCGTTTGATACTAGCACTACTTCTCAAATTAAAAGCTAAATTACTGTTATTTAAGTTAAAAATTGTATCTATTGCTTGCCAAGAACTATCGTAAATGCCTTGCAGCCAAGCGCTGAGATTTACCCCTGGGGATGATTGGTTTTGCTGCCCTCGTCGCTGTTGATACAAACTTTGCCGCCACTGTTCGTTTTCTAGTAGCGCTCCCCAGTTTGTAAATGGTACTTCAAGTCTAGGACATACAACAGAAGAATTGCTTAAACGTTGCAGCATATTTTCGGCTTGAGTAGTCGATAATTCTGGTAACGTCGGTATAACAGCTTTAATATCTTCTATTTGACAAAATTGGTAAGCCATCCAAAAAGCATTTAGGTCTTTTGTTAAATGTCGGGCATCCATACAATAAGTCCTATCCACGGAATCGTAATCAGCCAATGTTTTTAGCTCTTGATGGGTTGCATAACCCCAAAATCTTACCCAGTCACCATCTGGCGTGACTTGTACTGCTAAGTAAAAATCTGCGGCAAAGCTAGGAATATCTACCCATTCTTGGGGTACTTCTAACTCGCTATCATCAATTGATTCGGTGGGGATTAAAACAACTCGTCTTTGATTTAATAAAACTGCTGTACCGTTGACAAATTCCCAAAAAGCTGGAAAGTTAGAAGAACTATTCCAAACATTTGCTTCCAGGGCATACTCAGTTTCTACCCAATTAAGAAACCCATGAAGGCAAACTTGATTTATATAAGCAAGCCAACGACTGCTAGGGGTTGTATAACCCTGACTTTGCTCCCATAAATTGGCTTGAATATTTGGTTTTATTTCAAACAACCACTCTTTTGGATCTGCAAACATGCAAGTCATTGTTGTTACCTTTTTTAAATTACGGATTCATGTTGAAATCTCGAAACTGATTTCTTAACCACTCCTCCAGAGCAATGCTCATATCTTTTATTTGGTTGGCATTCACAGAAATATTCAAGTCAACGCTCCATTTTACTAATGCTGCCATCAAAAACTCTCTACCTTTAACCAGTTTGCGGGATACTGTAGGCTGGCTCATGTTTAACTGTTGCATGATTTGCTGCTGCGTCATTCCCTGCTGGTAGTAAAGCTCAAGCACTTGTTTCGATTTAGCATCTAAAGACTTCAAAGCTTGGGATAACACACCAAACATTTGAGAAATTTGCTTTTTTCGCTCCTGTAAATCCTCCGTGGCTATCATATCAGCTATTGCTGAGTCCGAGGAAGGGTCTGCTAAATCTAATGATTCATCGGAATCCGAATTTGATCTGAAAGTATTTAGCGATTTGATAGATGGAAATAAGTAAGCGCGCACGTAGATGGCTGATTGATTTAACCACTTTTCAATTGTTTGTGCCGTGCATGAGGAGGTAGATTGAGTCAGCTGATGTTTGGATTGATTGTAAAAATTAGCGATCGCCTCCCATAACTGGGGGGTTGGTTGAGGTAAGGATTTTGCACTGCCTGGGTGGTTTTGCAAGTACAGTTCTTTGAAACCACTCCAAGCTAAGCGATATTGAGAAATTTGAACAGTAGATAATCCAGCATTTTCAAGAGCTTCTAAGAAAAGCTTTTTACTGACTTTGCGTAATAATGCCCAATTGGTGCAGGTATATGCCTCTTTACGTTGGCGTAAAATGTCTCTAAGCTGACTTTTAATTGCCATCATGGCATAAGCTTTCAAACTAGAAGACTTTTTGGGATTAAAGTATTTTAAAACTGTTTCGACTTCTGCATTCGCCATTTGGAAATAATCTGCAACACTATATTGGTTATTATTTAAGGAAGCAGCAGTTTTTCTTGAAACTATATAACATGGCTCTTGTAAATATGCTAAAAGGTGCATATTAGCAAGGCTTTTGAATTTTGATTGCGAAGACCAATGTTTGTACCAATATAATGCCCAAAAGTTGTCTTTTGTTGACTCTTCTGGTAAAGACTTCAAGCAATTTTGCATACTACGATGCAGTTTCTTATCAACACACCATTTGCTAAATGCATCTTTTTCTACTTGAGCAAAGGTTGAGAACATTTCTGTAATCTCTTGACGGGGGCGCATAAGCAACTAATAGTTTACATTTATCTAATGGGAAAGAATTAACTATATTCTAAGTCTTTATCCAAATTTTTATACCTAAACTCAATATTTGTATAATTGTATTAATTTAAAGATTATGTAAAGCAATGCTTTAGAAACACGAATTACTACTTGATATTACTGAGTATAAAAAAATAAAATAATCGATTTGTGTAATCAAAATATACCCTTATGACTTCTATAAACATTGAAATCTCAAGCAAAAAATGTGGTATTTTAATTCATTGCGAGGGGATTTAATACTTTTTATTTTTGACTTTTGACTTTCCCTCTTGACAATGGCGCAAGAGATTAAATCGACTGAATAAAATATATCAATTTAGTAAATATTGCGAATAAACTCCGCATCAATATTTCAATAAGATTGGGGTTAACTATTGAATAATTGACCTAACTTAATTCTTTGAAGAAAAAATATGACTGCAATATCAGATTTAATACATATCAAATTTCACCCTTACGGGTACTGCACCATAAAATTTTTTGTAACATACTCTAAATATGCGCGGAATTCGCGTTGTTTGAATAGTTGTTAAATATCAATAAGGTTCAGTTAAGAAATTGATCTGTGCAAGACTTGCAAGGGGAGCAGGGAAAGAGAATATTGCTTATCTGAACTGTATTGTGTTAAATATTACAAATTAAACTGAAAAAGGTTATTGATATGTCTAGACTTCATGGATTTAGTAGTCGTACTGGTGAAAACCAACCTTTAGGAGAATTTGCACCAACTGGTAAATTCGGAAGGATGTTTCCGAGATTGCGTGCTTTTACACCTTCAATAGGAAGCTTGACTGAATTGGGTGAAGCAATGAATGATGTAGATTCCGATTCAATCGAGGGTGATAACAAAAATGTACCCGCAGGTTATACCTATTTGGGTCAGTTTATCGACCATGATATTACTTTTGATACTACTGCTTTACAGGAAGTTTTAGTCGATCCCTTAGCAGTAAGAAATTTTCGGACTCCAAGATTAGATTTAGATAGCGTTTATGGTGGTGGTCCAAAAACTCAAAAATATCTATATCAAGTTGATGACAAAGATTTATTTTTAATAGGTAAGACAAATAGGGAACCAGGAGGCGGAGATGCTTCTCTTCCTACAGAATTACCTAATGACCTTCCTCGTGCTTCGAGTAAACTGGCTATTATTGGCGACCCCCGCAACGATGAAAACTTGATTGTTGCTCAGACACACTTAGCTTTTCTCAAGTTTCATAACAAAGTAGTTAAGGGTATTAAAGATGGTAGTATCCAGCCTATAAATTCCACCGACAAGTCTGTTTTTGAACAGGCTAGAGAGTTAGTTATCTGGCATTATCAATGGATTGTCTTAAATGATTTTCTGACTAGAATTATTGACGTATCGCAGCTAGAGATTACATTACACAAGGGTAGAAAGTTTTTTAGATTTAGAGAAGAACCATTTATTCCTGTAGAATTTTCTGTAGCAGCTTACCGCCTCGGTCATAGTATGATACGTGCAGATTATGACTTTAACCGCGTATTCACTCCTCGTGCCGGTGGAGTAACTCCCGCCACTTTACAATTACTGTTTCAATTCACTGCTGAATCAGGAAACTCCGTTCCCATTCCTAGCGACTGGATTATCGACTGGAGAAGGTTCTTCGAGATAGATGGCAATGTTCCAGTTAACTTTAGTCGTAAACTCGATCCATTCCTGGTTGAACCTCTGAAAATGATACCTGGGATTCCAGAACCTCGTTCTTTGGCTGTCAGAAACTTACTTAGAAGTCGCAGTCTCGGTTTGCCTTCGGGACAAAGTGTAGCTCGCTTTATGAGATTTAAGCCTCTAACTAAAGCAGAAATCTCTACCGGGGCAGATGGATTAGTCGCCGAGAAACACAATTTTCATATAGAATCTCCACTGTGGTACTACATCCTCAAAGAAGCCCAAGTCCAACAACAAGGAAATCGTTTGGGACAAGTAGGAAGTCGTATTTTAGCTGAAGTATTTGTCGGACTTCTTAAAGCTGATAGCAGTTCTTTCCTTGCTTGCAATCCAGATTGGCAGCCAACCCTACCCGCTCAAAATCCTGGAACCTTCACCATGAGCGATTTATTGAACTTTGTCGGAGACATTAATCCCATCGGCGATGAGCCGCGCCTAAACGGCAATGGCAATGCTAATGTTTCTTCACCTGTAGCTATTGGTTAAGAAAGTTTCCTTCATAAATTTATAGAGACGTAAAATTTTACGTCTCTACATGATTTAATGGAATTAACCACAATTTTGGATTGAAACCAAACCAAGATTAGAAAAATTAACCAACTTTGGGCTTAAACTCAAGGGAAACGCCATTCATACAGTAACGCTGTCCGGTAGGCTTAGGGCCATCACCAAATACATGACCTAAATGTCCGCCGCAGTTACTGCAATGAACTTCAGTTCTAGTCATAAAGAACTTTCTATCAACCGATGTTTCAATTGCACCATCTATAGGTGCATAAAAACTAGGCCAGCCAGTACCGCTATTAAACTTGGTTGCCGAAGTAAAAAGAGGTTGACCGCAAGCAGCACATACGTAAGTCCCGTTGTCATAATTTTTGTCTAAGGGACTCGTACCCGCACGTTCGGTACCGTGTTTACGCAGTACTTGAAACTGCTCCGGAGTCAAGACTTGCTTCCATTCTTCCTCAGATTTATTAACTTTGAATTGACTATTTGATATTGTCATAATTGCTGAAATTCCGAATTACATAACCTAGATAATTATATTTAATCGCAATATTTCGTTACATAACACTATCTTTGGATGGGAATAGGGGATGGGGCATGGGGCATAGGACATAGGTACTTAGAAATTGTGAGTTAGGAATTCTAGTGAACTAATTACCAATTACCAATTACCAATCCCCAATTACCCATGCCCAATTCCCCATGCCCCATGCCCTATTACCTATTCCCCGCTCATAATTTTCGGTACTTTGAAATATTCATCTTCTCGATCTGGGGCGCTTTCGAGGATTTCTTCTCTATTAGCATAAGGCTGTAGATTGTCTTCACGTGTCACATTTTTGACATCTATAGCTCTGGTTGTAGGTGGTACATCCGTAACGTCTAATTCGCTCAATTGCTCGAAATAATCTAAAATATCGCCTAATTGAGCAGTGAATTGTTCTTCTTCTTCCGCTGTCAATTCTAAACGTGCAAGATGAGCAACTTTACGTACTTGTTCGCGGTCAATCATGTTTTTTAGTTATAAATAAACAAATAAGTTGTCAATAGTTAATCGTAATCCAAATTAAGAAAAATAAAATAAACGAGCCAAATGCCCATACCGCAAATGCGATTACATCTTGTGGTACTGGCATCTTGCCCGTTTTTTTTACATATTACAGTGATTTTGAAATTAGTTGCTATAGCGCCTTAATTACTAACGACTAACAACTAACAACTAAAAATATACGTCAATTTGCGATCGCCCTGTGGTTTTGAGCCAGTTTTGAGCTTCAATATAGTTGTTGGGAGCCATGCGGATAGCTCGAATCCAATAATCAGCGGCTCTATCGAATAGGACTTCT
Organism: Cyanobacteria bacterium J06633_8; assembly: GCA_039820645.1. Lineage (GTDB taxonomy): Bacteria > Cyanobacteriota > Cyanobacteriia > Cyanobacteriales > Nostocaceae > Rivularia. Next base: position 38,303 of record JBCBPQ010000035.1, read on the forward strand.
CCTCCATCTTGATCGCCAGCTTCTTTGGCTTTTTCACCTTTGAAGTGGTAAATAACAGCAATATTATTCAAAGCTTGGGGTAAACGGGGATTGAATTCCAATGCTTGATGGTAGAGTTCCAAAGCTTTATCATGGTCGCCATTACTGGCATAAATTAAACCCATGTTGTAGAGGATATAGCTTTTATCGTTAACGTCTTCTTCAAGTTCGAGAGCTTCCTCATAATTTTCCAAAGCTTCGGCATATTCACCGTCTGCTTGGGCTGACATCCCGTCTCGATAATAAACAAACGCTTCCTTGGCTCTTTTATTAGCTGGCAGCAGCTTGAGTATGAGGTCTGCCATTACAGTAAAGGACTTATCGATAAAATTATCGTTCTTCTGAGTTCTTGGCATATCTGACAATAATTATAGTGGTAACTGGTTGCTGATTACTGGTTACTGTTACTAGCTAATTTAACCAAATTTTTTGGTATTTACTGTTAACTTTTCTCTCGTTCTGGCTTAATCCACTTGGGACTGTTATGATTTGGATTATTAACTCTTATGGTTACTGCGTAAGATGTCATTTTTTGGATTGAGAAGGGTCCAATAGTTGTTATAATTAGGTTTTGTGTAGATGCGGGTCTAACCACTTTTCATAATCTGACTGCGGTCGAATTACTTGGTTGTAGTAGCTCCTTGGCATCGGTAGTAATTATCTTGTAACTGAAAATAATAGGGCTGCTTTCTATTTGCGAGTTTTTTCCATTCGTAAAAAGCATCAGCAACTACTCCCATCCCGCTCTAAGATTACCGAAAAATTGTAGGTTGGGTAAAGGAACGAAACCCAACACTGCGTTGGGTTTCACGACCTTCAACCCAACCTACGTCATAGGAAATCTTCTACCGGGAAGGGAGTATCAAGCAGTGTCTGGGTTTAAAAGCAGAACGGAAAGAAGGTTTTTAGAATCATGTTTCTGCCCTAGCATTAATCATTCTTGCTGCCATTTTGGAATCTTTCGACCATGAAGGAATCAATTCCCACCGGAGCAATTGACATTGACGTTTTTTACTTTCGGAGTCATATAAAACAGTCTGAGTAGGTGCAATATAATACCGTGACTCTAACTGACAGTTGCTAATATCCGAAATTTCAAACATTTCTTTTAACCTGTCTGGTTCTGCTATCAAAGTAAATATAGTCGCACATATGATTATGAACTATTGATTTTACAGGTCTCTTTAAATACCTATGATAATTTATTTTTTGTAGCAAAGTAAATAATGATTACATAGATAAAATAATTCACTTATCATAATAAATAAAAGCTTTAACCTATATATAGCTGAAAAAGCATAAGTATTCTTCAATAAGTAGGGTTAAATATGATTCATAAAGATTGGTATTAATGTTTTTATGATTGTACGTAGATGAGTTCAAAGAAAATCATTGTATAAATTAAAAAAACTTAAAATAGAGTTTTAAAAAATGTATTTATTATGAAAAATTTATAATTAATCGTCTGTTTTTTGGACAATTTATTGTAATTTAAAATTAAATTGAATAATCATTTCTAAAATCGATATTTGTTGTATGGAAACGCTGCGCTTGTATGATTTTTTACCTTCAGGTAATGGTTATAAAATACGTTTGTTATTGAGACAAATGGGTATGCCATTTGAAAGAATCGAGATAAATATATTGGAAGGAGAAAGTAGGAGTTCAGAATTTTTAAGCAAAAATCTTAACGGTAAAATACCAATTTTAGAAATTGGAGAAGGTAAATACTTAGCAGAATCAAATGCAATATTAATGTATCTTAGTGAAGGGACAGAATTTCTTCCTTATGACCGTTATTTAAAAGCACAAGTATTACAATGGTTATTTTTTGAACAGTATAGTCATGAGCCATTTATAGCTAAATCTAGATACTGGATTTCTATTTTAGGTAAAGCGGAAGAATATAAAGAAGCATTAAAAGAAAAACATCAATGCGGTTATGCAGCACTGGAAGTAATGGAGAATCATTTAACCGGGAAAAATTTCTTTGTTGGAGAGCGTTATACGGTTGCTGATATTGCTTTATTTGCTTATACCCATGTTGCGGATGAAGGAGGATTTGATTTAAGTAGATTTAAAGCTATCGGGGCTTGGATCGAAAGAGTTAAAGCGCAACCGAGATTTATTGGTATTTGCGATATGAATGCTACCGTTTTTAGTGGTGTGGAGAGTCAAATCTAGTTAGAAAAAAGACAAAGCCTTGAAATTGATTTCAAGGCTGTTATGAAAATCTTGCAAGTTATTATTTTATTAATGCTTAAGGATTCCTATCCACTAACACTGTTGGACATTCGAGAAGGAAGAAAACCTGGATAGCATTCCTTACGACGTTTATTTCGTCGTTGAATCCTTCTTTCTACTAATTCTAAGCGATTTTGTAAACCTCTGAGAACCCTAATGGCTCTTGGATCTTGAAAACTATTCGTACCGAAATCAGTAAATGCTTTGGGGTCGCGTTTGGTACCTACTAATGATATAAATTGAACTTGAGTTAAAGTTGGTTTAACTCCAGGCAGGAAACTCGTAAGTCTATTCTCGTCGGCGAATTTCTCTTTAGCTGTGGGGATAGGCTGATAAACCGCTCCAGGCATATTAGGAATAAAAGCCATATATTGATATTGTATCCAAGCTATGGCTGAGTGTTGCGGACCTGCGGTGAAAATCATTTGTGTTAAAATGTCTATCAATTGGTCGCGGTTTGTCAGGCTTGCTGGTAGAGAAACTATGCCAAATCCACCTTCATTAACGGGTTTTCTTAAAGCTTGCAACCAATTTTGTAACTCGAAATCTTGACGGATATCTCGGTTGGATTTGTAATAAATCCCAATATATCTGCTTACGTAGTTTTCCAAGGTATTCCAGATGAGCAACCCATCATCTCGATAGGGAAAATCTCTTAATGTAGAAGGATTATCAACACCGCGCTGACGTAAATAGGTAGGAAGTGCAAAGTCGCTGAAGTTGTTGAAATATTCAGATACACCTCTTTCGCTAAGCTGTAGCGAGCTTTCTAAAGTACCTGGTAAGATAACATCTACCGCTCCCCCAGGATTAATTAGTACCTCATCGGCAAGACTATTGATTGCCATTGTGAACTCAAAATGAGGCTTTAACAGTACGTTGACGGGATGGCGAGCCGCTAGAGAGCGTACTGTCGCCAATGCGATTGGCTCCATTACCAGATGAGTCTGCCCCAAGTGACGGTACAGTTGATTAATGTAGAAATCAGCCATCTGGGTAATTAGTTTAGCTAAAGTCCAATCAACACCATCTAAAGGTGTACAAAGTAAACTTTCTCCGGGCATCTGCCCCAACTGAATTGCAATGGGAATTAATTGAAAATTACCCCGAATCCTTCCAGCGAAATAAAGCGCTATTGGAGCTGCGATAAATTTGTTTTCTCCAGGTTGAAGGTTATCGAGTATGGCATAATCGGTGACAAATAAACCGCCTTCTTGGATAGCTCTTTCAAGAGTTTTATTAATGCGCTTTCTACCTCTTTTAGCACTTAGTACGGCTTGAAAAATTTCATTGGTTATCCCAAGTTTGTCGCGAAGATTGTAATTAAGTGTGAGAACATTCTTCAGTTGCATCGGATTCGGACCAGAAAGTCGCTGTTGGGCAAATACATCATCGTTGCGGAAGTCTTGAGCAATATCGGGTAACGGTAAAACTGGAAACAATGCAGTGTAATCATCCAAGGTTTGAAATGGTGTGGGATTATCCAGAAATGCTTGTTGATTGGCTGCTATTTTCTCAGATAAAGTTGCTCGATTATTGTTATATCCTTCAGAAAACGCTTCTCTCTCGGGTAAAGTTTCTACACGAGGTGAATTTGGCAGTCGCAATCCAAGTTGATATTCCTCCCGAGCTTTTTGCAACTGCATTTGCCGTTGTTGTTGAGTTGCCGGTGAATCCTTTTGAGGTAAACTTGGGATAGTGGGATTATCTGGCGGTTGAGGTTTTGAGGGTTTAGTGTCATTTCCTAGTAAAGTTTCCAAACCAGGAGTACAAGCCAAAGCCATCAACGCCATCATGGTACGGCGCGATAGCACATACTTTTCCATTAACTCTTGCCTTCGTTGTTTTTGAGTTGGCGTTCGCATAAAATGATTCCCCTAAAAAATTAGCAGCTCCTAACTTAATTAATAGGCATGATTAAGTTCTATATATGCAACAACGAAATATATTTTTAATAATATTAGGACTTACGCAGCGATAACGGAAAATATAGGGTTCCAGATATTCTAGATCCCCCCATCCCCCCTTTTTAAGGGGGGCTTGCGTAAGTCCTAAATATAAATAAATAATACAAGTAAGAAATATTTATGGTAAAATTTAGAATCTGTAATGGATTACTTCAAAGCTTTCTAATTTAAATCCCAATAATCGATACATTAATTTACAATTAACCCTGTGAATTCAAATATCTGATTATTACCGTTATCTATAAAAAATTCTCTAACAAAATAAATAAAAAACATTTTTTGATTTTTAATTTCATTTTCTAGAGAGAAAAAAATTTTTTTCTTGATGAAAATATGAAATAATAAAATAAATTGAATAATTATTTTATATAATGGGAATATTAGCAAAATTTTTATGACAGGCAAACCTACCAATTATAAAAAAAAATGTCTATAAAATAGATAATACCATTAAACTGCTGCTAAAGAAAAATGCGCTATCTTTCTAAAAGAAATTTTATTAGAGATAAAGAAGCGATTATATATACCCTGATGGCGAAAAAGTAAGTAATTATCTCATTATAAGCGGGATTATATAGAATGCACTCGTAAGAAATAAAACGTTTGTCTTTTAAGTAGATTAAAAAATTTATCTTGAAAATTAGCGCAATTTAGATAAAAGAATCATCAACTAATTAAAATACCGGCTTTTCAAAGAACAATAGAGAAAGGAAAAAATCCATAATAAAAATACTAACCCAACTGCTGACAACAGCTTTAGTTGAGGATTGCCCAACTTCCTTTGCACCACCACAAGTAGAT